>JAAYLM010000033.1 GCA_012521915.1 Oscillospiraceae bacterium
GGCACGCCGGCAGTAACTATGCGGCTAACTACAAACTATGAAATTGGCTTCATAGTTACTGCCGAAGGCCAATTTTAATTGCTATAAATCAATGATGTTGGAAAGCACCTTCCTAAAGTCCTGTCCAGTCTGGCGGCTCTGTTGCGCAAATCCCGTGAGGGATTCATCTCGTGAATCCAGCATGGTAGCTGGGGTGCATGAGCAGACCCACATCCCCGACCTACAGGACCAGGAACTGGCCAGCCTATAACGATGCGCTCAAGCGCCGGGGTTCGCTGACGATCTGGTTCGACCCCGAGATGAGCTGGGACGCTGCGCCGACAGGCAGGCGTGGCCGCCAGCAGACCTACAGCGATGCCGCCATCCAGATGTGCCTTTCGATGAAAGTGCTGTTCGGCATGGCGCTTCGGCAGACGACCGGTTTTGTCGAGAGCCTGCTGCGGCTGGTTGGCCTCGACTGGTCGGTCCCCGACTTCAGCACGCTGTCCCGCCGCCAGAAGACCCTGGCCGTCAACATCCCCTACCGTGGGTCGAAGGGCCCGCTGCACCTGCTCATCGACAGCACGGGCATCAAGGTCGAGGGCGAAGGCGAGTGGCACTCCCGCAAGCATGGTGGCCCGAAACGCCGCGTCTGGCGCAAGATCCACCTCGGGATCGATGAGGAAACATTGGAAATTCGAGCCGTCGAGGTC
This sequence comes from Oscillospiraceae bacterium, assembly GCA_012521915.1. Classification (GTDB taxonomy): domain Bacteria; phylum Bacillota; class Clostridia; order Saccharofermentanales; family UBA5734; genus JAAYBY01. Next base: position 693 of record JAAYLM010000033.1, read on the forward strand.
ACCGGGAGCCACATCGGAGATGCACCGGTGCTGCCCGATCTTCTCAGTCAGATCCCCGCGCACCAACAGATCGGCAGCGTCACCGCGGATGGCGCCTACGATACTCGAAAGTGCCACGACGCGATCGCCGATCGCGGTGCCCACGCAGTCATCCCACCCCGCAAGAACGCCAAGCCGTGGAAGACGGTCACCGCCGGTGCGGTCGCACGAAACGAAGCACTGCGGACATCGAAATACCTCGGCCGCGCGATCTGGCGACGATGGAGCGGATATCACCGCCGAAGCCGCGTCGAGACGAAGATGCATTGCGTGAAGCTGCTGGGCCAGCGGCTCATGGCTCGGGACTTCGACCGTCAGGTCGCCGAGCTCCAGGTCCGCATCGCCGTCCTGAACGGCTACACCGCGCTCGGCATACCTGTCACGGAAGCCGTGGGATAAGTCTGTCCGGGGAAAGGGGAACCTCGGCCAACACGCGATTTGCGCAACATGTATAACCGCCCCTTGCGCAAGAGGGTATTTTGGATCTTTTTGGCGCGCTGTCGGGTGCTGACATGTATCCGGCCTTAGATGCGGCCATCTCATGCCGCGGGCCCGTATGGTGTTCGCAGATCAGGTCCAAATCAAAGCCGCGTGCTCGATGGCACGTGTTGCACAACTGGTTTTCCTGATCCTGTTTCACGACCGTTTCGCCAAAGGTCTCCTTGCCCTCTTCCGCTCCGACGTCTCGCGGCTTTTGACGACTTACATCGTCGGTGCCGGAGCCTTGTAAACACCACCGCGGGCCATCAGGGCCCATACGATCCGCGCCATCTTGTTGGCCAGTGCGACCCGCACCAGCATAGTGGGCTTGCGGCCGAGCATATCGCACAGCCATGTTCCGTGCTTTGCGCCAGCATGCACATTCCGTTTGATGATTACGCTGTTGGCGCCGATGATCAGCAAGCGTAGCAGCGATCTCTCACCCATCTTCGTTGTAGCCCCCAGCCGCTGCTTACCACCTGTCGAGTGTTGTCGGGGCACGAGGCCTAACCATGCGGCAAAATCCCGGCCTTTGTGGAAGGTCTCGGCTGCTGGCGCCAGTGTTGCAAAGGCCGTGGCGATCAGTGGCCCGATGCCAGGGATCGTCATCAGCCGCCTGGCCAGATCATCTTCTTTGGCACGGCGCGCGATCTCTGCATCAAGCTTTGTGATCTCTGCCTCCAGATGGCGAAGTGAGAGGATCAGAACCTGCAGGGTCGCCATTGCCTCGGAAGGCAGCCCGCAAGTCTGATCCTCGACGATCCTGATCAGCTTCTGGACGTTGGATGGGCCCTGCGGCACGACCTGACCGAATTCCGTTAGGTGACCACGAAACGCGTTGATGAGCTGGGTGCGCTGACGGATCAGCACTTCGCGGACCCGAAAGACCATGGCTGAGCCCTGGGTCTTTTCGCTCTTCACCGCCACGAAGCGCATCGTCGGCCTTTGGGCCGCTTCGCAAATCGCTTCGGCATCGGCGGCATCATTCTTTTGCCGCTTCACGAAGGGCTTCACATAGGCCGGCGGGATCAGCCGCACGTCATGGCCCAGCTTGCCTATCTCACGCCCCCAGAAGTGCGCGCCACCACAAGCTTCCATGGCGACAACACAAGATGGGAGCGTTGAGAAAAAGGCCAGAACCTGATCGCGCCGCAGCTTCTTGCGCAGAACAGCCTTTCCAGATTGATCGGCACCATGAAGCTGGAACACATTCTTTGCCAGATCCAGGCCGATTGTAGTAATCTCCGACATGACCGCCTCCCTAATGGATTGTGACGATCCCACCATGGCACATCGATGCCGTCGGGGGGCGGTTACATCATCAGAGCCCCGACAACGTAGCATGCTCAGCCAACACACTGAAACCTCAGAAATTTGCCCAACAACGCCTCAAGAGCTCCGTTCGGCAATCCGAGTCAGGACGAAGTATTCTCAACTCCCTAATTTCATTGATAACTCTATTTAACATAATGTACATTAGCGGACTCATGGCGTGATTTCGGGTGCCCTCTATTCCTTCAACA
>JAAYLM010000034.1 GCA_012521915.1 Oscillospiraceae bacterium
GGTTCATATACTGCCTTATTGGTTGTCAGCATTGTTATATCAAGATCTGCTCGGCCACGTACTGTGATTGTCACTGTCCGGCTGGTAACGCCAGTTGGTGATTGATTTGTTGGTATACTGACATTCACCTGGTAGCTCGTTGTTGTAATTGATGACGGGGCGGTAAAGGTAAAGGTCTGTATGCCCCAGTTGCTGCCGGCGCCAAGTGAAGGTACTGCTCTTGAGTCAATCGTGATCCCATTGCGTTTGAGCGTCAGTATGCTTGTAGAAGAAACCACAGTGCCTTTATTCCTGATATTCGTCGTAATGGTTACGGTTTCACCGGGGTCATAGGTTGTTTTGTTTGCTGACAAGGTCGTAATGTCCAAATCCGGCCTTCCGACTGTAATAGGATAATTCAGGTTGTTGTTATTTTCTCCGATCCCTGGCTCGTTGACTTCCAGAACATGATCATCCACATCAACCTTTATTGGCAGATTCCAGGTGCTGCCGGCACTGGAAGGAACGGTAAATGAAGCATTGATGGTTCTAGATTTAGTGCTGCTACCATCAGGTGGATCAATCCAGCTGACGGCATACCTTACCCCATTTACTTCTAATACGGACGCTTCTGCGCGGCGATTACCCTTGTTGCGCAAAACGATCGTAGCAGTCCCCGATTCACCTGGTGCATAAATACTTTTGTTGGTTGTGATTGAGTGCACATATGGATCGGCGATAGTGCGTGTGGTTCGGGACCAGGTGGTATATCGAACTGTATCGACCTGAGTCATATTGATGCCAATCAAGCCTTGATAGGCATTTGTACTGGATGGTACGGGTCTGAATTCCAATGAAGCAACTCCTGCTGAATCGGTACTGCGCAAATTGATAGAAAAGCTTCTGCCAGCATTTGTCTGGGTAAATGGAATTCTCACTTCGATAATGTCCCCGGATTTGCCTGTATAACCTGTATATGAGCTGCCAGCTGGCAGACTTGTACTTGTTATACTGTATCCGTCGCTCAGGTCAGTCAAATTAACCCGATAACGATAAATGAAAAAATCACGTTGTGTACGTGTTTCGTTCGAGCTGAGCAAAGAAGTGGATATTGCTGGGCTGCGTGCTGGCGGATTTCTGGCTATCGAGAGTAACGAATGCGCCTTGGTAAGCACAGCATGTTGACCGGAAAGTGCGGTTATGGAACCAAACCCGGAGCGGCTCTGGTCATAATAGTTATGATTCCAGGAATACCGACGCAGATCACGTTCGCGCTCTGCCACCCAGAAACGAACAGCCATCTGGGTTGCAGCATATGCATTCCCATTGTTGCTTAGCCCCATCTCCTCAGCTGACCTTGCCGGAAAACCGTTCTGCAGGATGGCAACCAGTCCATCCAGTGACACTTTGTCATTTGCTACGGTCTGCTCTCGCCAGCCTGGCCACATGTAGTTAAGTGCCTGGCTATAATTGAGGATCTGAAAGGTCTGACTGCCAGTCGGCGATCGTTTGCGATTATGCAAACAATACACAAGATCATCTACTCCAAAATTGAGAACACCATTATTGTTGCGATCCACATAATGGATATCTGCCCGGATATAGCCAGTCGAGCTTGTTCCCCGTCCATCGGCCAGCAACATGGAAGTTGAATCACTGCTGGAGCGAGCGGCATCTCGTAAGCCTTCATGATTTGTTTGCGTTGTTGCCTGGTAGGTAAAGCGATTAATCCGGCCAGGATCAGTTCTTACAGTTGTTCCGCTGGCACTGGCTGCAACTGATAGTATTGTTACTGTCAGAATCAAGAAGACAAATGAGCTGCATAGTTTCCATATCTTACCACTGTGCATTGAATGTACCATCAGGATCACCTCCAATAAAAAGACACCATTTCTGGCGTCTGTTTTTTAATCACTCATATTTTCGTTACTTATACGGTGTCTGGAAAAATAGTTAGCAGAAATAGTGCTATGATCACCAACTATTTTCGCCGGTGAATATTTGTACCCAATATTGCCGACCATACTGGCATTGGTAATACCCTATAGCAACAGTATCATGTTCTGATCTGATAATACTTGTAAAATGTCCGCTGGAATTTACCCATGCCTCAAGAACACTTTCAACCGTACCAAGCTCTGAAAACTTGGCAATATTTTCCGCGCCACAGCCGCTGGAAATACCATATTCTCTCAGCATATCATCAAAATATGTCCCATCCAGCCGTTTATGACTATATTGTGTTGCCAGTTCCTCAGCTCTGATCATGGCTATTTCCTGGAGTTCAGCACAGCCTTGCACTAGTGGCGATGCGCCATGTGATTTTCTCACCTCGTTTGTGGCGTTGAACATATCTTGCCTTAGCCTGGGAACATCTCTTTCCGGCCAGATTGGCAGCGGCGCCGTTGTCGGAGTAGGTGTTGCATTAGTTGTAGCTGTTGTTGTCATCTCCGTGGTTGAGACAGTAGTTGGCTTAGTTGATGTTTGAACCTGTGTTGGCTGAGCTGTCGTTGTGGTTTGATCTGCAGTTTCGCTAGTTTTATCTATTACTTTTTGGGTGGTCTCTTTAGTGTCTTCGGTTATTTGTCGTGCTGGTGTTGCATCTTCTGTGAAGGTAGATCTACTATATTTAGTTGTTTCCTCAGCTGAGATATATGAAGAGGGCTGCGAAGTAGATCGAGAATCATATTCTGCTGTTTCTTCAGGATGTGTGTCGCTGACTGTATTTTCTAATGTCTCAGTAATCGGATCAGTATCTTTATACTCTGTTTCGCCAGAATAAATAATGTTGTTACCTGCCTGACAGCCAACAAAAGTAAGCAAAATCATTACGCATATGATAAATATAGCTATTTGCTGCATAGAACGCATGCAATGTACCTGCTCAATCATATTTAGTCTTACATTTATTCATAGAGTTTATCAGTTGCTCAGAAATCAGACAATGATGTCGGTTGTTCATGGATTGATAAAAAGCACCTGAACACTTGTGCTAAAGGGTATCTCAATTGAACTGCTCGGTCCCCAGATTAATGGCAAGACAATCATTCCACTTAAGCTTATACGATCGTGATCAGGAGTTAGATGGAGATGCTCCAGAGTGTAAATGACTTTGTCGTGGTTTGTCCGTTGCCAAGTCTGTTCGTCAGTTTTTACATATCCGGTCTGAATCAGATTCTGCTCAAATGATAGCTGAACACTCATAATGTCTGCAGCCAAGTTGATGTCCCTGACATCTCTGTTTTCCAGACTGGCATTTAATGAGACATGCGCTGCACGTTCAATTTCTGTCTGGGCTTGTCTATAATTACTTTGCAGGATCATGCCTGTATAAATCAGCAGCGAAATACTGATCAGGACAATCGATATCACAATAGTCCAAATCGGTGAAAATCCTTGCCTGCTTCGCAATCGATTCATGCTCATTTATAGTACACCTCCGATATGCCCGCAGCTTTTGCTGTGATCCGGATATTATAGACAACGGGATTACCAAAAGCAGGACGAAAGATTGTCACGGGCACAGTTTTCGTGATCGTTACTGTAAATGGTGTTTTAAGTTGAATTGTTTTCTCAGTTGCATCTTTCCAGACAGTATCAACCACGAC
>JAAYLM010000264.1 GCA_012521915.1 Oscillospiraceae bacterium
AAGCTTACAGGAATTCTGAAATCCTCTATGGACAGGGTAATTTCAATTTTGTTAAATATATTGATCATCCGCACTGGATGGAAGGTCTTCTGGTTCAGCTGGATCTGGACGAAAAGATGAAGGCCAGGGTCACCTACCATCCTGTTGTGGTTACTGATGAGGGTGTTACCCTGGCAGCCGGTGAAAAACGCAAACAGGTGCTCGATGAACTGGCTGAACGCAGCCTCCTCCTGTTGGATGAGAAGGCCTGGCTGCAACAATGGCACGATTTCTGCCTTGGTTTAGCTGACAGCTACCGTATGGCGATCGCCAGAGCTTTTCCCGATCCGGACAATCCTGTTCCTGAACAACGTTTTCCCCACTATCTGGATTGCGAGGCACATCTGGATGTCTGGCATGAACTGTACCCCACATGGCACCGTGACCAGACGGACGACACCTACAGCCGTTCTGTAGAATAAACCTGTTGCACCGCCCTCAGGGCATCTATAACAAGCAGGAGGATCCTTTATGCAACCATCTGTACTGGCCTTACACCACCGCCTGGCACAGCAGCATCCACCGTGCATGGCTGTTGACCTGAAGCAGGATCTCCAGCAGCAGAAGACACAGATGCTGGCCAAGTATCACGAACTCATCCGCTTACCGGAAAAAAGCACCCATCCGGAACCCTTGATTGAGTTTGTGCAGCGTGATGACCCCCGTTTTGATGAAATTCGTTTCACTTTCGAAAGTGAGCCAGGTTTATTTATCCCGGCTCATCTGCTGTTGCCCAAACATGTTTACCAGAGTGGAAAAGCCAGCCTGCCTGTTGTTATTTGCCTGCAAGGCCATTCAACCGGCATGCATATCAGTCTGGGCCGCGCCAAGTATGAGCATGACGAAGAAACCATACAAAGTGGAGACCGCGACTTCGCTATCCAGGCAGTTGCCCGCGGCTATGCTGCGGTAGCTATGGAACAGCGTGGTTTTGGAGAACTGGACGGTACTGTTTCTGAAGGTACGCACCGCTGCCAGCAGGTTGCCATGCAGGCGTTGATGCTTGGCAGGACGTTGCTGGGAGAAAGGGCTTTTGATGTGTCCCGCCTGATTGACACACTAGCCTTTTTCTCGGAATGTGATCTTGGCCGGATTGGCTTGATGGGCAATTCCGGAGGAGGGACGGCCACTTTCTACACGGCCTGTATTGAATCGCGCATCAAAATCGCCATGCCGTCCTGTGCTTTTTGCAGCCTGCAGGACTCTATTTTTTCTCTGAGTCATTGTGTCTGCAATTATATGCCCGACCTTTATCATTATTTTGAAATGGGTGACCTGGCGCTTCTCATTGCTCCGCGGCCATTGATCATTGTTTGCGGAAAAGATGACATGATCTTTCCCCTGTCTGGTGTGCAAAGCGCTTTTACCAAGGTTCAGGCCATCTACGACGCTATGGGGGTATCAGAAAACTGCCACTTGGTCATTGGTCACGAAGGGCATCGTTTTTATGCTGATGCCAGCTGGCCGGTTTATGCCGAGATGCTGAAAAAGTAACCATGTGATTCCTTATCCTCATTTTTCAGGTCTAATACAGTGGTTTGCATAAGACCAGGCAATGACACCAGCGGCAGGTGAACAGTCCGTCCGGCATTGCCAATACATCAAGGAGACCGAACATGAAGCAGCGCGATTTGTTTGCCGCTACAGTTGCCCATGAACCACATGACCCATACTTGTTCTACGCGAATTTCACACCAGCTGCGGATGAAAAGCTGCGCCGCGCCTATGGCCTGGCTCAGACGGTTGACCTCAGGAAAATGTTTAACATGTATGATCCGGCAGAGGTCAGTCCGCAGCCACCGCCTGATCTGGTGACCCCGGACTTTCAGCACTACTTTGCTGATATGGATATCCCTTCAGGTGCTTTTATCAATCGGCTGGGGGTTCTGGAAATTCCGGGCAGCCTTTATCACTTCACCCATTATGTCAGCCCCCTGCGACATGCGGAGCGGCTCGAGGAAATCCTTGATTTCCCCTATCCCTCCGTTGATGGATACCTGGTGGACCACATGGCTGAGGCTGCAAGGCAGGCTAAGGCAGCAGGCCGTGTGACCTGCTGCCACCTGGTGCATATGTACGAAGATGCCTGGCAGATTCGTGGTTATGAGCCCTTTTTGATGGATATGCTGACCAACCCGGAAATCTGTGCTTATATCCTGGATCAGATCGCAGACAAAAATCTGAAAAAAGCGGAGGCGGCGGCAAGAGCCGGAGTGGATGTGCTGATAAGCGGTGACGATGTGGCCAATCAACGTTCCCTGATGTTTGCCCCTGAACTCTGGCGCCGTTTTATCAAAGAACGCTGGGCCAGAGTTTACGCAGCAGCCCGGGCCATCAAGCCGGATATCCAGATCTGGTATCACAGCGACGGCAACATCATGTCCATCTTGCCGGAACTTATCGAGATTGGTGTCACCATCCTCAATCCGGTTCAGCCGGAATGTATGGACCTGGCGGCTGTCAAACGGCTCTATGGACGGCAACTGGTTCTGGACGGGACCATTGGTACACAGACCACCTTTCCTTTCGGCACGCCACAGGATATACGCGCCGTCATCCAGGACAGAATTGAGAACCTGGGTGCGGATGGTGCGCTGATGCTTTCCCCAACCCATGTTCTTGAACCAGAGGTTCCGCTGGAGAATATGCTTGCTTTATTGGAAGCCTGCCAGCAAAAATGAGAAAGGCCGGTCTGATCAGTCAACCGGCAGAGGTATAAGATGCTGAAAATTGGTATAGCTGGTGTGCGTGGCCTGTCCACCCTGATGGGATTTAGCGCCATTGAAGATGTTTCGGTTGAGGCGATCTGTGATCTGGATGAAGCCTTGCTGCACCAGGTTCAGGAGCAACACAAGATTCCCCATGCCTATCGTGTTTTTGATGACATGCTGGAAACCGATCTTGATGCTGTTGTCATCGCAACACCTATGCAGTGTCATGTGCCCCAGGCTATTGCCGCACTGCAGGCTGGAAAGCATGTGCTCAGTGAAGTCACCGCCGGCGTGACCATGGATGAACTCTGGTGGCTGATCGAGAATGTTGAAGCATCCGGTAAAGTTTATATGCTGGCGGAAAACTACTGCTATATGCCTGATAACCAGCTGATCCGCAGCCTGGTGCAGAATGGTCTGCTGGGCACGGTTTATTACGGAGAAGGCGAATATTTGCACAACCTTCAGTCTCTGGTGACCTACAACTATGGCTTGCACCACAGCGGTAAGACGACTTGGAGAAAATACTGGCAGCTGGGCAAACGTGGCGCTTACTATCCGACGCACAGCATCGGTCCCGTTATGCAGTGGTTTGCCCCGGAACATATAGCATCCATTGCCTGTTTCGGCTGCGGCCGCAACAATGACCTTAGCCTGCGCCAGGAAGACACAACCATCACCATGTGCCAGCTGGGCAGCGGGAAACTGGCCAGAATACGCCTGGATGCTGTTTCACCGCGTCCGCATCACATGACATACTATACACTCCAGGGAACCAACGGTGTCGTGGAATGCTCAAGAACAGCCGGCGCTCCTGCACAGATCTGGCTGAGGGACAGCGGACAAAGCATTGACAAAGCTACCTGGCAACCGCTGCAGGACTATGCGCAATACTTGCCAGAACGTTATCAGCAGGCCACAGAGGAACAGAAGAAGGCCGGTCACGGCGGTGGTGACTTTTTCATCGTTGCTGATTTCATTGAGGCGGTCCGGAACGGTACACCACCACCCATCGATGTGTACACAGCCTGTGAATGGACCGCTGTCGGATTGCTCAGCGAACTGTCCATAACCAACCGGAGCCGTCAAATGGACATGCCCCGATTTAGAAAGAATATGCCTTATGCGGAACAGACCATTCAACTCTGAAAGATAGGACACGGAACAGAAGCATCATCTGTGTTGGTGTCAGGAGGTTTACCTGGCACCGGCCCGCCGCAGGACGCGGCTGCCCAGCCGTGCCAGTGTGGATACCAGCAGGATACCCAGTGAGAGTGATCCTGCGATGGCCAGTGTATGCAGGCCTGTTTCCAGGAACGCAGATGTATTGCCGCTGATGGCTAGTTCCATCGTGCGATAGATGCCGCTGCCGGGTACAAGCGGCAGGATCGCAACGATCTGGAACGTGATGACCGGTGCTTTCTGGACACGGGCTAAGATCTCAGCGTATATGGAAAGCACCAAAGTCGCCAGAAAATACTGAAGCAGATCATTGAGCACCGGTGTGCTCAGGAGAAACACCAGCCAGCCCAGCGCGCCACCCAGCGAAGCGGTCAGAATTTTCCAGCCACGTAAATTAAAAACCAGGCTGAAGCCAAGGCAGGCAATAAAGGCATAAAGGCAGGACAGGATTGATGCAGGCATCGTGTCTCCTTGTTCAGATCTGCTGTAACAGGGCAAGGGCGATGCCGCTGCCCAGGGCGATCGCCGTTGCAGTCAACAGTGCTTCAGCCATTTTGGTCAGCCCCGCGATCAAATCTCCGGCGATCGTGTCCTGAATGCTGGTGGTGATGGCCACCCCGGGGACAAGGTTCATCAATGTGCCGATGATGATTTTATCCATATGTATGGCCAGACCGGAGCGAACCGCGATAAAGGCGGCCGTTGCGGCAATGGCGCTGGCCGTCAGCTGGATAAAAAACGGGTTGGTCTGAAAACGCGTCATGGCATAGATGGCTGACCTGATCAGGGCACCACAAAACAAAGCCGTCAATGCGTCCATCCAATTTCCACCGAAAAAGAGCGTGAAAGCGGCAGCGATCAGCGCATAAGCCACGATAGAGACCGCAAAAGGAAAGACGGGCTGCTGGTCGATCTGCAGCAACCATTGCCGGATAACCGTCATATCAGG
>JAAYLM010000265.1 GCA_012521915.1 Oscillospiraceae bacterium
TCGCGGTGATTGCCTCTTTCAATGATTCTACCACCGTCGATCACCAGAATTTCATCGGCGTCACGGATTGTTGAAAGCCGGTGAGCGATTATAAAACTGGTTCGTCCCTGGCGCAGCTTGATCATCGCCTGCTGCAACAGCATCTCGGTTCTGGTATCCACACTGCTTGTCGCTTCATCCAGAATCAGCACGGCTGGTTCAGCCAGAATGGCACGGGCAATGGAAAGCAGCTGCCGCTGGCCCTGGCTGAAGCCGCCTCCGGACTCGCCAAGCTCCGTTTCGTACCCCAGTGGCAGACGATTGATAAACCGATCAGCACCAACCACACGCGCTGCCTCTTCCACCTCTTCGTCGCTGGCGTCAAGCCGCCCGTACCGGATGTTCTCCCGAACCGTGCCACTGAAAAGATGCGTATCCTGCAAGACCATACCATATGCAGCCCGCAGGCTGTTGCGCTGCCAGGCACGCAGGTCCTGCCCGTCAAAAAGAATCTGACCTTTGGTCGGATCATAGAATCGAACGAGCAGATTGACAATCGTCGTCTTGCCGGCACCTGTCGGTCCAACCAGAGCGATGGTCTGGCCGGGTGCTGCCGTCAGGTCAATTGATTTCAGGACAGGTATATCCATGCGATAGGCAAAGTCCACATCTTTGAAGTGGATCGCACCTTGCGCCTGGTCAAGTGCTGCTGCCCCCTGCTTGTCAGGTGGTTCTGGCGTTTCATCCATCAGTTCGAAGATGCGTTCCGCACCGGCCTGAGCCGACTGGATGGTGCTGTACAGGTTGGCTATATTGTTGATCGGGCGGGCGAACTGCCGGGAATAGTTGATAAAACTGGCAATAACACCCACAGAGATGGCACCGGAAAGCGCCAGATAACCGCCACCGGCAGCAACAATGATGAACCCGATATTGGTGATGACATTCAGCATCGGCATACCCATTCCTGCCAGAATCTGCGCCTTCAGACCAGACTGGCGCAGTCCTTCATTGACATGGTCAACCTGGCTGATCACACGTTGCTCCTGCCCGAAGGCCTGAACAACCTCCTGCCCCGACAGAATCTCTTCCACGTGTCCGTTTAGTTCCGCCAGGTTTATCTGCTGCTGTTTAAAGCGTCTACGCGCCCGTTTGGCGACAGCATGGGAAAAGAGAAGGGTCGCCGGTACAGTCAATAAGGTCAGCAGGGTTAAGACAGGTGACAAGATCAGCATCATCACCAGCGAGCCGACCACCATCAGCAGGCTGGAAAAAAGCTGTGTGGTTGATGACGAAATCATGGTGCTGACATTGTCGACATCGTTGGCCAGCCGGCTCATCAGTTCACCATGCGTGTGTGTATCAAAAAAGGACAGTGGCAGTTGTTGTACACGCTCAAATAAAGCCCGCCGCAACAGCTTGATAATCCGCTGGGCAACACCGGCGATCCACCATTCATGAAGCCAGGTCAGCAAAGCACCCAGCCCGTAGGTGATAAGCAAATACAGGAGAATCCTGAACAGACCCGGGAAATCGACACCCTCCGGTGCGGCAATGGCGTCAATACCGCGGCCGATCAGCAAGGGGCCGAGAAGGCCGATCGCTGATGCCAGAGAAGACAAGATGAAAACACCGACCAGCGGTTTGCGCTGGCGTCCGGCCAGCCGCCAGAGGCGCACAATCGTGGCTTTCATATCGCGTGGTTTCTCTCCACCGGCAAAACGGCCCATATGATGCAGGTTCACTGGCGGTTTCCTGTTCGTTTCAGCCACCTAGATCACCTCCCGCCCTTCAATATCCAGGCCCATCTGCGAGCGGAAAATATCACGGTAAATACCGCTGGTTTTAAGCAATTCCCGATGTGTACCGCTGCTTTCTATACTGCCGCCATTCATGACAAAGATAACATCTGCGTCCATAACCGACTGAATCCGCTGCGCGATCATAACAACGGTCGTTTCCCGGCAGTGCATCTTTAGGGCAGCACGCAATTTTTGGTCAGTTTCCATGTCAATCGCGCTGGTGCTGTCATCAAGCAGCAGAACGGGTGCCTGACGAACCAGGGCACGGGCAATGCAAATCCGTTGTTTCTGACCACCTGACAGGTTGACGCCACCCTGTCCAATGCGTGTTTGCAGACCTTCAGGCATCCTGCCGACAAATTCAGCTGCCTGGGCAATATTCAGCGCTCTGGCCATATCCTGTTCATCAGCGTCGGGATAACCCCATTTCAGATTTTCCTCAATCGTACCGGTAAAAAGCAAAGACTGCTGCGGCACATAGGACAACCGGCTGCGCAAGTCACTCAAAGATAAATCACGAACATCAACGCCATCAACCTTCACATGTCCGCTGTCGCAATCATAGAACCGGCCCAGAAGGCTGATCAATGTTGTCTTGCCGCATCCGGTCGCTCCGATAAGCGCAGCGGTCTGTCCGGGCGTGATCTGCAGGCTGATGCCGTTCAACACCGGTTGCACCTGTCCGGGATATGGGTAATAGACCTGATCCAGTTCGATTGTACCGCTGCGTCTGGGTTCCAAAGGATTTTGGTTTTCAGGCATCCCGGCAGGTTCCAGAATCACTTGGCCGATACGGTCAAGTGATGTTTTAGCCCGGACACCGGCAGTGAAGATCATGGACATCATTGTCATGGCATGCAGGATCTGCAGAAAATAGTTGATGAAGGCCATGATATCACCAACCTTGGCGCCGCCGGCATTGACACGTATGCCGCCGATCCAGAGCAGCAGGACGATACTACCGTTCATCAAGATGAAGATCAGAGGTTGAATCGCCGCCATGGAACGAGCCGCCTTAACGCTCAGGCCTACCAGGTTTTCATTGGCCTGGTCGAAACGGTCACGCTCATAATCCAGCCTGTTAAAGACTTTGACCACGCGGACACCAGCCAAAAATTCACGGACGACACTGTTAACTTTGTCGATAGCAGCCTGCACCTTGCGAAAGAGCGGAAAACCGCGTTTCACGCGTATGGTAATCAACAAGGCCAGCAACGGCAAAATAGCAAGCAGGAGCAAAGCCATGCCCGGATTCAGCAGGAAAGCCATGAGAATACCGCCGATCAACAGCAGCGGCGCTCTGATGAAAATACGTGTCAGCATGTAGGAAAGGTTCTGAACCTGCATGACATCATTTGTAAGGCGCGTTATCAAAGATGATGTGCCGAAGCGACGTGCTGTAGCCAGCGTCATCGACTGTATTTTGCGAAAAAGGTCAGAACGTATTTTTGTACCGAGATTCTGCGATGCATGAGTGGAGAGCACGTTACGGGCTTGTCCGGTCAAGGAACCGAGCAGAGCCAGGCCCAGCATGTACGCACCAATCCGCAAGACATGCTGCATATCCTGTTGCATGACCCCTTCATTGACAATGGAAGCCAGCAGCGTAGGCAAGCTCAAGTCGACCAGAACTTCCAGCAGCAGACAGATCCAGGCTGGCAAGGCCAGGCGGAGATAAGCGGGCATATAAGGTTTCAACCACTTCACAGCATATAACCTCTCTGGCAGTGCCCCCCTCCCGGGGGTAAATAAGATGTCTGCAAATAATCATATCACAAACAGGAGGCTGTGATACAATGAAATCAAGGTTCAGATCTGCTGTGCACAGGTCGGCAAGGGGGTATTTGCATGGGTAAGAACAACAGCAAAGA
>JAAYLM010000266.1 GCA_012521915.1 Oscillospiraceae bacterium
CGTGAGTCCTATGATGCTTTCCGGCTGCCCGAGTTGCTTGTAACAAGCTGGCTGGATTTGACGGGAAACCATGACGAGGAGAAGCTGTAACGAGTGCGAACTTCATACGTTGAAAGTTATTCTGCCGACGAGAGGAGATCAGAACGTGCATCACCCTGAAAAACGAGACGTTTCACCAGGAACGGTCGGCAAGGAAAGACGTGAGCATTCAAATGATGACTGGATGGACCAGGAGATGCTGGCTCGGCTGGCCCGCCTGGCCCGGCTTGATCCTGCAGAAGAGGAACGCCGGCAGCTGTGTCAGGATCTCGGACGCGTCATCCAATCATTCTCGCGGTTGTCCAGGGTGGACACCACCTGCATCGAGCCGGTAATACAGCCGGAAGGATCAGTAACACAGCTTTCCCACAGGCTTATCGGCGCTTTCTCCTGCTGCACAGGCCGTTTGACCGCGGAGCAAGCTCCTCAGCTTGTCAAACAGCAGCACCTGAAAAGTCTACCCGCTGCGCGTGGTGGGAAAGATGTGTCAGTAAGCAATCTGCGTCTTGATGAACGAACACAAAATAGCGAAAAGGAGATTCAGGCAGCAGGCAGCCAGGAAAACGGCTGGTTCAAAATAAAGCGCATTCTTGAATGATAAGCTTTCTGCAGCAGGAGAGACGAAATGAGTCCCCGAAAAAAGACAAAAATAAGTGCGATCACGCTCAGTCGGCAAATCGCCCGGGGCGAACTGTCTGTGCGCGAGGTGGTGGCGCAGGCACTTGGCAAGATCAACGATGACAAGCATAATGCCTGGATTACGGTGGCTGCTGACCAAGCGCTTAAACAGGCGGATGCCGTACAGGAGCGCTTGAGACAAGGTGATCACAGCTTATCAATGTTGGCTGGCCTGCCACTGGCTGTAAAGGACAACATCAGCACAGCGGAAATACGCACGACCTGCGCCTCACGTATGCTGGCAGACTATACTCCTGTGTTCGATGCCACCGTGATCCGCAAAATGAAAAAGGCCGGACTGATTGTAATCGGCAAAACCAATATGGATGAATTTGCCATGGGTAGTACGAATGAAACCTCCTGGTTTGGCCCGGTAAGAAACCCCTGGAATCCGGATTTTGTGCCGGGCGGTTCGAGCGGCGGTTCTGCGGCGGCTGTCTCCTCTGGCCAGGTGCAACTGGCCCTGGGTACTGATACAGGCGGTTCTTTGCGCCAGCCATGTACCTGGTGCGGACTGACCGGACTCCGGCCAACCTATGGTACAGTCTCCCGCTATGGTCTGGTGGCTTATGCCTCATCTCTGGACCAGATTGGTCCGATGGCCCATGATGCACGGGATTGTGCTGCCTTGTTTGATCTCTTGCGCGGACCCGACAAGCGAGATGCCACCATGAGCACAGTCGCTCATGAAAAGAAATCCGTCAAGACCACTTTTACCCAGTTGGCAGCCGGTGATTTTCGCGGGTTGAAGATCGGCATGCCTGAAAATGATCAAACAGAACCCTTGGACGATGACGTGAAATGTGCTGTGCTGCAGGTCGGCCGGACAATGACAAAGATGGGTGCGCAGCTTGGCTCATATCGTGTCAATCTTCTGGAAGAGGCTGTAGCCGCTTATTATTTAATCGCGTCCGCGGAAGCCAGCAGTAATCTGGCCCGCTATGACGGGATCCGCTATGGATTCAGGGAAGAGGCCACTGAGCCTTCTTCCGCTGAGGAAGATCTATATACCAGAACGAGAACGAAAGGTTTTGGCATGGAAGTACAGCGCCGCATTCTGCTGGGCACTTTCGC
>JAAYLM010000267.1 GCA_012521915.1 Oscillospiraceae bacterium
TCACGTTGTCCACCTGACCCTGATACTTGCGTACAAAACCCACAAGCACTATCAGCGCTTCGTTATTGACGAAGCCCAGCTCTGTTATATGGAGGTAAAGACCGACCATTCTGTTGACTGAAAAAACATCCTCGACTTTGACGGTGATATAACCTTCCGGTTCTCCATTTTTTGCATAGTACAGGTAGGTATTCAACCTTGTCTCACTAGAGGATACAGGGAAACGTGATGCGTCAAAGCGCTTCAGCATCACGTTTCTGTTTTCGCTGAACTGCTCGAATATTTTCAAAAGGTCAGGCAGACGATCCAAACTTGTGTAATGCACAAGATCCGGGTATCTCGGAATGTAATCAATAGCTGAAACAGGAAATTCGATAACTTTATGGTTTGATATTTTTTCATATCCGAATTTTCTGTAATACGAAAAAGAAAAAGGATGGAGGATACTGACAACTGCTTTTTCCTGATCCGACTGCTGGAAAGCATAATCAAAAAGGCGGCGCACACAGCCATTGCGTCTGTATTCTGGCTTGGTTGCCACGCCGCCAAGGACCATGGTGCGGACATAGGTGTTACAGTATCTGGAATCCAGAAAAAAGACGGTCCCATGAGACATCTGGTTGTTTCCGTCATCCGTATAAGTCGCTGTGCTTATGATCTTAATGTTTTCGTTATCTGTTTTCAGATTGGCTCTAAAATCCATAGACCCTCCACTAATGTCATGATGACGTATATCTTGACCCTCTGGCTGCGAGGCTGTTATCGGGTCAGATATGGTTTTTCCTGCGTCAATATTTTATTGATCCGCAGGATGCATCTGGATCAGGGCTTTTGGGTGTTCTTTGCGGCGCAGCATGGCAAAGGCATCATGAAGGTCATCGAGCAAGAACGGTTTATCCATTGGATAGAACAGGTCCGCTTTGAGGAATCCGGCCCGAATACTTTGGATCACTGCGTCGTGCGCTTCGATTTCCTTATAGCCGTCATGGTAAAAGCGGAAGGAATGCGGTGCGGTAAAGGGATTCAGGACCATGTTCTGCCTGCCCTCAATGCCATAGATACCGACAACCGCGTCGGCTGCCGCAAATGGGAGATAGCGGTCCATCTGTCCGGCTGTACCAATGGCATCGACAATCAGGTTGAAGCCGGCTCCTGCAAGAGATTGTAGCTGATCCGCCAGGGCACTGTCCCGGTAGTCAAAATATTCGTCCGTACCGCATAAACCAGCCTGGCTGGCCCGGTTTGCGCTTCCTACCGCGACAATCATTTGGGCTGCAGCCGCTTTAGCGTGCGCAATAAAAGACAGGCCATTGCCTCCGGAACCAATAACAAGCACCCGCAGGCCTTCTTTAAGGCCCATGCGGTGGATGTAGGAGTGCGTCTCACGCCAGGTGATCAGCATCGGGGCAACAGTGTCGGGAATATCTTCAGGGATAATGGCGGACGGAACACGCGGACCGACGGTGTAGCGCAGCATATCTTGCGGTGAAAGCCCATCTTCGTACATGGCCGTATGGTCAAAGACCAGGCCATATTCCGCATAACCGCCGCCGAATGAGTGCAGGCCAAGCTCAGGTATGGGCGGCACACCAGTATTGGTCACACGATCACCGACTTTGTCATGGCGCACCTTTCTGCCGCATTCAAGGATCACACCGATGCTTTCATGCCCTAGCAAGGTCGGGTAAGCTGTTTGAATAACAGCATGGCTGATGATGTGCTGGTCGGTTGCAGTACAGGTAGCGCCATAAAGAATCCGGCAGAAGGCCGCGTAATCATTGGCGACCGGTAAGGGGATGTCTTCGATACACAGCTGGTTGGCGGCGCGGACAATGGCTGCTTTCATAATAATGGACCTTCTTTCTTGCAACATGGTGAAAAACTCTTGAAACAATTATAACGTCTGAATAACATAGTTTCCACTTTCCCGGGCAGCAGGTTGATCGTATTGACAGCATGCTGAGTTGATCGTATTGACAGCATGCTGACAGGATGGTTTTATGATTAATGACTACATGTTAAGGAGGGGCACCATGAATCATCGTGAACGGTTTTGGGCCATCATGCACCACCAGCCTTACGACCGGCTGCCCGTGCTGCACTTTGGCTACTGGCAGGAGACGTTGCAGAAATGGTGCAGCGAAGGGTATCTGAAAACGGAAGAACTGGAAGGTGTCTCCGACGGCAGCGCTACGGAAATGGCGCTTTCGGAAAAACTCGGTTTTGACTACAACTATTACACTTGTTTTCATACGGCCAGCAGTTTATTTCCCGCATTTGAACACAAGGTGCTGGAGGAACTGCCCGATGGTAGCCGCAAGGTACAGAACAGTGACGGAGCAATCATTATCCAGAAAGACGGTGCCGGATCGATTCCTACCGAAGTTGGTCATTTACTGACCGACCGTGCTTCCTGGGAAAAACTTTACCGGCATCGGCTGCAGTATACTGAAGAACGCATTGATCTGACCAAACTGGAACGGCTCAAACAGGATAGGCGGGATGTTCCGCTGGGTCTGCACTGTGGAAGTTTGTTCGGCAACATCCGCAACTGGATGGGCCTTTTAGGCATCAGCTACTTGTACGTTGACGATGAACCACTCTATGATGAAATCATCGACACCGTCGGAGACCTGTGTTTCCGGCTGGCTGAACGCGTGCTCCAGTCCGGCGTCCAGTTTGACTTTGGCCATTTCTGGGAAGATATATGTTTTAAAAACGGACCGCTGGTTGTGCCGGATGTATTCCGGGCGAAAGTCGGGCCGCATTACAAGCGCATCACCCGTCTGCTCAACAACCATGGTATCGATATCGTGTCACTAGATTGTGATGGCTGCATTGATGCCCTGGTGCCAATCTGGCTGGAAAATGGCGTCAACACGATGTTTCCCATCGAAGTAGGCACCTGGCGGGCCAGTATTGCGCCCTGGAGAGCAGCCTATGGGCCAGCGTTGCGTGGTGTCGGCGGCACGGACAAAGTCGTCTTCTCCCGTGACAAAGCAGCTGTCGATGCTGAAATCGAGCGCTTGAAACCACTTGTTGCCCTGGGAGGCTTTATCCCCTGTCCGGATCACCGCATCGCGCCAGACGCCAAATGGGAACTGGTCCAGTATTACTGTGACACGATGCGGCATGTTTTTGGCTGAGGCCGAAAACATGGCTGCAGCAGACTTGCGTTAAACAGAATCGTTGGTCCGGCTGGGCCAACAGATCTGCAGTCTTGCCGATTAAAGGGTTGTTCTTCTCAATAACCCAGCGCTTTCTTGGCGTTGGCCTGCAGAGAATCTACAGGAAGCTCCATCAGTTCAATGCGGTTACCGTCCGGATCCTTGATCCAGAACTGCAGGCAGCCGCTTTTTCCTTTTTTCACAGGCGAATCGATGGGGATGCCTTTCTCAGAAATATGCTTCAAGGCCTTTTCTATGTCGTCGACTTCATAGCAGATGTGCGATGGCCCCACGGCTTCCGCGGCATAGGCATATGTCCCCTGACCATTGGGGAAGAGTTCGATGAACTGGCCTGCGGCGATATGCAGA
>JAAYLM010000268.1 GCA_012521915.1 Oscillospiraceae bacterium
TAACAAATAAGCCTGCTGCCGGTTGCTCTTTTCATGGCACACCTGCATACGCAGCATCACATGCAACGAACCATTGCCTTCATTATTCCAGATAAACACCAGTCATACCCGTATCAGATGTTACTTACTCAACTTTCCCACCACAGAAGTGGTGATGAACCTTGAAAAATGAATATAATCACGCAACCAACTGCAAACGTTCTTTGAGAAATAGTGGCAACGCACCGATGAACTGGTCAATTAGCATCTGAGCCTGCTCTTCTGTCAAGACAGGGGATTTTCTGAGAATATCCATCATGGTATCGATCAAAAGCTTTACTGCTTTGGCATATTCGATATCCTTGATTTCATCACAAAAGCGAAAGAATATTTCACCCCACGTTTTCTCGTCGTGCTCAAGTCTTACAGATTCAGCAATCATCATATAGCGTAAGAAAACAATGGATGTAGTAGCTACCTGTGCTTCATAAGAGCGGCTCTGTGATTCTTTGCCAAGTGCCAGATAAGATTTGCACATTTTGAAAAACACTTCAATGTCCCAGCGTTTGCCATAAATACGTACAGCCTCTTCATTACTGAGATTAATATCAGTACAAAGTATGGCAAGCCAGGCATCATCCTTGCGATTAGTGTTTCTAACAAATATGAGTCTTGCCTTTACCCACTCGTTGCAAGGACTGTCCTTCTTAGCTCTTACACTGATTATGGCTGAACCAATCACTGGGTTTTTGGTATCTTTGCATTTATCAATCTGACTGTAAATATCCTTAATATGTCGCCATTTACCATTGAATCGATAATGGATTTTCTCAGTAATCCGGACCATACCAATTACATCACGATCCATCGATTTAATGGCAGCCACTGTTTTAGGCATTGTAAACCAACTATCAAACAGCACGAACTTCGCCGGTATCTTTCTGACCTGTCTTAGCAGATCCAAAACCACATCTGTTGTGTTAGACTGAGCAAGGCTACGGCGCTTATGAGCTTGAGATCTCTTGTCACATGCTCTGGCAGGATAAAGAACATTAGACTCTTTAGCTGAACTTAGCAGACGGAAATTAACAGGAACAAATGAACTGCCATCAGTCCAGCCAATCGTTAACAGCCTGTAGCCTTTCTGGTACTTGTGGCTTGTATGGTCAAAAACACGACTGAGTAGTTCGACCTTCTTGCTGCGATTCTTGCTATATAGCGAGTCGTCGATAACCAATGCTGTAGCGCGCTTATCGTCAGTCAAGGAGTTGAAAAATGCTACCAGCTTAGATGATACAGACAACAGAAACTTCTCCCAGTGGAATGTCTGCTGATTAAGGAACCGGTAGACAGTATTCTTGGCAAAAGGTAATGAATCGTCTGTCTGCAGTGTTCGCCACAAATTCTTGTGATTAAAAACCAGACTAAACAATGTTTTTAGTAAAAGCATACAGCTGAATCCACTGGTTTTGTAAAAGCCGCATCTTTTCAGTAATTTTGAACTGATGTAGCGTTTGAAGAAAAGATTAATCTGTGTATTTAAAACCTGTTCATTATAAGCTGAATCTGATATAATCTTAGACATGGGAAACCTCCAAAGTGACTGGTATGACTGTGTTTTAGCTGATTCAATTATACCATAACTGAGGTGGTTTTCCTTTATTTTGACCACTATTTGCGTGATTCTATATATTCATTTTTCAAGGTTCATATTGCTTTTCCCATGTGGGAAAGTTGAGTCATTAAGTTCACCATTCTATTTTCAGGAGGGTAAAACGATGAACAATGTTCATGAAGACGCCATAAAAGTTCAGGCCGAACAGATGAAGCGGTTTGTCTCAGCCGTTGCGCAAAAATCAGGCATGCCTGAGGCGAAAGCTGAATTTCTGGCACATCTTCTGGTAGAGAATGACCTACGCGGTGTTTTTAGTCACGGCACGCAACAGATTGCTGCCTATGCCAGACTGATGCGCGATCGCGTCATTAATCCTGATCCGCACGTTTACGCAACCGCAGAAACACCGACAACGGTCATCATCGATGGCGACGGAGGCCTTGGTTATTTTCCCGCTTATCAAGGTGCGGAAGCAATTATCGAAAAAGCCCGAACCCATGGTCTGGCCGCAGCTGTAACCCGTAACCATGGTCATATTGGCGCTGCAGGCATTTACGCGCGTTTACTCGTGGAAAATGACCTGATTGCTTATGTCACTTCCGGCACCCAGCTCAATTTAAGCCCCGAACAGTCCATTATGCGGGCAGCTGGCGGATCGCCAATGTCTTTTGCAGTACCTTCCGGCCAGGAAAGCCCGATGATTCTGGATTTTGGTACCATGCACGATTTGTATGCCAGTGATCCCCACGTCAGCGAGTTGTTCGACTTAGCTCCAGGGCTGGTTTTCCGCAGCATGGGCCTAGGCTTCATGTGCCAGGCACTGGGCGGTTTTCTGGCTGGCATTACGCTCGATAAAAACGATGCGGCAAGGACCTTTAAAGGTGGCTATCAGGGCAGCCTGATCATCGCCCTGGATATCAACCGGTTTTTGCCTTTGGATGATTTCAAAAAACAAATGGACAATTACATGAAGATAACCAGCCAGATGAAGCCGATGCCCGGATACGATAAGGCAACATTACCGGGCGTTCTGGAAGCAACTCGGGAAAAGGACTGGCGGATATCCGGAATACCTGTCGCCACCAGCCATATGGCCATTTTGGCCAAGGTTGCAGATGAATTCGCTGTGCCCTTCCCCTTCTAGTTGAGCGGAAGCATTCGCGACACTTATGCAACAGGACCGGTATATTGCCGGTCCTGTTGTTTTTGCATGCTGTAAAGTGTTTAGAACAAAAAGCCTGCCGCTATGGCAACGGCGACAATCAGAGGTGCCGGAATTTTCTTCGTCAGCAAAAGCAGGACTGTCACAAGCATGACCGCGATATTGGCTAAAGTAAAGCCGCTTTTCAACATCAGGATGATCGCTGCCACACTGATCAAGCCTCCAGCAACAGCGGTAATACCTTTCAGGGATACTTTAATTCCTTTGACCAGCTTAAGCCGTTCCCAGACAGGATAGATAAAATAAATCAGAAGCAAGCCCGGCAAGAAGATCCCAATCCCCCCGGCCGCTGCACCTGCCAGCTGTACAGCCACACTGCTTCCGCGCGCAGCCATGCCGCCGGCATAGGCACTAAAACTGAACATGGGGCCGGGCAAGCCCTGAACCAAGCCAAAACCTGTTAAGAACTCCCGGTTTGTCATGTACTGGTTAACTTCTACCAGCTCACTGTGCATGAGAGGCACGACCACCTGTCCGCCACCGATTACAAGATACCCGTAGCGAAAAAAGCTTTCGAACAGGTGAACAATCCGGTTATCCCAGGTCAGGGTTAAAAGCAGACTACCCACAGCCAGGATGCTGAACGCGACCAGGTAGCGCCAGGGAGGATCCAGCCTTACGCGCTCCCAGAGATTCTTCTCACGGCTGGCTACGATGCTGACAGCACCACCTGACAGCAGGACAAGCGGATAGATCCATGGCTCCCGAATAAAATAGGTTATTATACCCCCTGCCAGCAGTAAAACAAGGGTTAATCTACCTGTCACCACTTTACGGCCTAGGCGAACAGCAGCAACCACAATAAAGCCGACTGCCATGGGGCCAATAAAGCGCAGGCTGTTTTGCGATACATTAAAACGGCTCATCAGTTGGCTTAAAAACGAGAGCAGCGTCATCAGGATCAGGACCGGCAAAGCCCAGACCAGCATGGTCAACAATGCCAGGATGGGGCCACCGGTCTTATAGCCAATAGCCACAAGTGTCTGTGTACTGCTCGGACCAGGCAGGATGCCGGTCAGTGCGATCAATTCGACCAGTTCTTCTTCTGTCAGGTATTTTTTCTTAATTACCATCTGATCCGTAAAAACGCCATAGTGGGCTTCTGGCCCACCATAGGCACCCAGGGAGCAGATCAGAACATCGCGCAAAAAAGAATGCCAGCGCACTTCATGCCCATCTGATGCATCATTGTCGCCATAACCTTTTTGCATAAGCCGATTTCCTTTCCCCTTCAAACAATTGGATCTTGCCAGGGCATTACCGGCAACGAACCGGTTGTTGCCAGATCGTTTTGCCAGTCGGTTTCATTATAGCCAAAATCCTTACCCATCAGCCGTTTCAATTCCTGTCGAGCACATCTTTTAAGTATGGCTCGTTTGTCTGCAAGAAAAGCGATCAGGCCCCGGTAGCCATCGACGTTACCACAACAGGCTAGGGCTCTGTTCAAAATCAATGCCAGATATGCAAGCCTTTCAGGAACGACTGATCTTTCGATGAATGCGGACTTCTGGGTGTTTTGTAAAACATCAAGCATGAGCAGTTTTTTTATCATCGGGACAAACTCCGGAAAGCATAAGCGCTCCGCACAGTAAGCTACACCATGAAAATAGTAGAAATACCCCTTGGTATTGTCGGTAAAATCCAAAGCTTCATCACAGAGTCTATCCACCACGCTGCTGACAGCAGTCAGCACGCGTCTGGTACGGCAAAAAGCCAGATTATGTAGTAAAAATGCTGTTTCCGGCATCATATTGTGATCCGGCAGAATTTGTTGTGCTTTTACGTTTTGACGTCCGGGAAGGCCATCACGCAAAGAGCGGCCGATCTCTGCCAGGACACCATCTAGACCTTCTGCACAGTTATGAAAAACCAGAAGGCGATCCAGCAAAAGCCTGGCAGGTCCAACCGCCGTGCTTTTCTTTTTTGCCAACAGGAGCGGTACCGCTTGCGGTGCCGGTGCGCTGCAGATCAAGGCGACCGGATCAGGATCCAGTGTTTTTTCCTGTAAATCCTGCCAGCCCCATTGCATTCCATTGCCAGTCGCGATTTTATTCACAGCATCACTTAATGCTAGAGGCATTTGCGCAGGCTGGAGATCAGACGCTGTCAGTGTGCCGATGTCCAACAAACAAGATTGAAGCTGATCAAGAGGGACCATACGGGGTTGCGTGTTACGGGCAACGCATATCGCAGCCGCAAATCCGGCAGCACCGCCAACGTTCTGCATGTCGTCTTGCATGCGAACAGCACAGCTCGCATCATGAGTACAGGAAATGGCTCTGCAGGCCACGAGCAGACCATCGATTTTTTCAGGCAGAAGGCTGCGATAGGGTATTCTAATCATCAGGTTGGGCGGTAAAAGGCCGATGTTCATGACATCAGCTGTAGAGATACCTTTAGGGTCATTATTGGAAAACGCGACAGCAATGGTATCAGGATAAAAACGTTGCAGCAGCTGATCCTCAAGACTGATTGTATAGGCACCGGCCATGTGCCTTGATTCTCGCGGTGCCAGATAATCTGCGTGATCAAATGAATGCTCGCTGGATATGCCCGTCCGGCGTCGTTCGGACAAGATGAATCGGGTTCTGTCAAGAGGATCATCTACGGCTACCGTTGTGGAAAAATCGCCGGCATATTGCATAGGTGCTTTCAACGGAGCATAGGCGGCCCAAAGCGTCATCTGATCGCGCTGGTTACCATAGATGACGGGTACACCGGAAAAAGCGGCCAGGTCACCGTCACCTGTACAGTCCAGGGCCATCAAGCATTTTGGGCTGATTAGCCCATAGGGGGTGCTGACGACAAGACCAGTCAGCTTGTTTTTTGAAACAAGCGCGTCAACGATAAAACAACCCAGGTTAACAGTGACACCCGCTTCATGACACAGTTCCCAAAGTGCCATCGCCTTCAATTCAGTAGACCAGCCGTCATCTTTGCCCCAGGCATAGAAAGACCGCCGCCAGCCAAGCCGGTCCTCCCAATCTCCAGTTCTTTCATCAATAAGCCGCGTAAACCCGCGCCGCAAGCCAAACCAGTACCAACGGACCGCTCCTGATGTGCCCGCACCACCCAGCTCATCATTCATATCGTACAAATGGACTGCAGCCCCCCGGCTGGCAGCGGCCCAGGCAGCCGGTGCGCCCGCGGGACCACCTCCGGCCACAGCAATGTCCACCACCTGGTCTGACGGTCGCACGGACACTTCTTCTTTTGAACGTTGATTGTGTATACACAGGCAGGTTCCGCCCAGTGCGCTATCCTCTGTAAACTCTGCTGCCAGCTTTTCCGTGTCACGCAACAATGCCATGGGATCCAGCGGTTCCAGCCGTGAAACCTGTTTCGCAGCCATGCAGATCTGGCCTTCCCGCAATGTCTCTGTCTGCTGCCTCAGTCTGGCGCAAACATCAAGTGATACCCTGCGGGCGGTATACTCAGTGTCCATATCATCGTCAAGGCGACGATTTGCTGCCTGCTCACAGTTTACCGAAACCTCAATATAGCCATGGTTCCGGTCATAGGCTCCCGGATGCAGCTTGACGCTTTCGCCACACATAACCCTCAAGGGTTCCGGTACAGCAAGTGTTCCTGAAATAGGACCCGTAAGGCCTGTATATTCAAGACATCGCGTAACCTGTTGCTGTCTGTAGCGGGGTTGCAGAACAGATGTGCGCAGTACTGCCGGCAGTAAATCCGCCGTGATGTTGTTTTCTGTGCAATCAAGTAAAACTTTCACATGCGCATGAAAGAGACCGCCTTTTCCGCCCAGCACCACATGCCAGCCTTCACCTGTATTTTCACAGGTACAAAGCTGAAGGTTGTACAATATTTTTACGCCACACGACAGGAGAAAGTCTTCTGCACCGCGTTTCAAGGCATCTGGATGCAAAGGGACTTCTCCTCCGGCAGATTGTCCGGCCATGTAAGCCCCGGGGAAATACCGCTCCGCTGTAGCGCTGTTCAGTGCGCTCTCCGGAGCAAAATACCTCAGGGTACGTGTTATTTCATGACACAAAGATGTTGTCGCTTCTACAATCAGGACACGTAAGCCCATTCTGGCCAGACGCTTGGCCATGGGCAATGCACAAAGCCCGCCTCCGGCGATTAATACGTCGGTCTGGTAAGCCAGTGGTTGTGTTTTCATGGTGCAGGTCCTCCAGAAGAGCGGATAATCGAGAGAGCCTGAATCGCGAGGTTGACCGGACAATTCTGGGGGAAGAATGCCAAGTCTGTTTTGTCACTAGTGTCCATAAGATGTTGAACAGACAGCTTCACGAGTAGCCCGGCTTGCAACAATCTCGTTATTGACATGCTGCCCATCCCTGTAATCATTGGGCACATTTTAGACTGACACCGGTAAGAAGTCAATATTATGCTCATTACAGAAAAATTTATCTACGCTTACCGCAACCTGAGCTGAGATGCTTAAAACAGGTTGTTTCAATTGTTCTCTGCCATTTGCTCCCATCAGTCAACAGAGACGAGATCAACGTCTGTTTTGCCCATTCCCGTCCCTGCTTTCCCAACAGCAACCGCTGTTTGCTTCACAGGACCGTCTATTCTGCCGGGCCTGAACAATCAGGCGTCAGCCATCTTCTTGATGAGCATATAATAGTAAGCGACATCATGATCGAGCACGACGGTGCGGATGTCTTGCGCCAGATCGAAGCCGAAATTCTGTTCAACGATTTCGATCAGGCCATGATCGACAATCGCGGCTTTTTGTTCCGCGAAGTGGATGTTGCTACCCAGCGAAGTGGTCAGATCATAGCCCTTGGCATCATTGATGTTATCCTTGCCATATACAAAATCATGACTGCCTCGCTGAGTGAAGGTGACCGTAAGCTCCGCTGTGCTGCCCGCAGGTACTGTCAAGGTTGTGTTCATATAGATAATACGACCAACGGTTGCCGCTTCCGAGAACATGTCAACCAGCCAGCCTGTCTCGTAGCGTTCTACGGATCTTGCGCTTAAGGCGCCGAAGCTATGGAGATAATCATAAGCTGCGTTGAAAATCAGCTCGAGCTGTTTTTCTTCTTTGATCCATGAGGATCCCGCCTTTGGATCTTCTTTGCTGTTGGCACCCTTGAGACCGAAATAGCTGTCATACTGGCTATAATGATGAA
>JAAYLM010000269.1 GCA_012521915.1 Oscillospiraceae bacterium
TACAGGAGGAAATCACCATGTCGGAACAAATCCATGTCTTACCGAAACCGCAGGTTGTCGAACAGCTGGGCGCAGCACCGGTTATCCTGGGTGCTCCGGGACAGCCGGACTACAAAATCGAGCTGGACAGTCTTTCAAATGAGCCGGTTGTCCTGCAGGCTGTCAAGCTGTTGCGTGCCTGTCTGTCCGGTCTGCTGGTCGGTCCGGAACGGGAAGACGCCGCGGTCACAGTTCAGCTGGGCCTGGCCCAGCCGCCTGCCGACCTGCCCAACGCAGCACAGGGCTATGAAATACGGGCTGATGCCCAAATGGTGAGCCTGCGCGGCTACGGGCCGCTTGGCTTGTTTTATGCTGTGCAGACCTTCTGCCAGATCGTCCGGGTGCAGCAGAATGATGTGGTTGTGCCGGCTGTGCGGATTCAAGATTGGCCGGACATGGCCACCCGCGGCCATTTCGTGGAAAGCCGCTATGGCTCCAACCTCATGACACTGGCCGACTGGCAGGCGGTGGTGGACAACATGGCCGAGATGAAAATGAACCACCTGATTGTCTCGGTCTACGGCTGCTGGTGCGTGCAGTACGACGGCCGGGTCAGTGAGTATCTGTATGTACCTTTCAAACAATACGAGAAGCTGCAGACACCGGTTGTGACCCGCTACTACGCCGCAGAAAATGAAGCCTGGGTGGAAGGGGAGCAGCTGCCGCCGATGTTCGAACAGGATTTCTTCGGTGATCTGGTCGCTTACGGCACGGCCCGCGCTGTGACGGTCCTCCCGTTGTTTAATTCTTTCGGCCACAACACCCTGATCCCGGCCCAGTACCCGGAAGTGTCCGCCAAAGATAAAGACGGCGAACCCACCCTGACCGGTTTTTGCACCGCCAACCCACAGACCTACGAGATGCTCTTTGCCATGTACGACCACATTGTCGACAACTACCTGCTGCCCAACGGCGTTGACAGTTTCCACATCGGTCTGGATGAAGTCGGGGATGGCATCGCCCAGAACAGCCAGGACATCAAGCGTGTCCGTTCACCCTGGTGCCAGTGTGAAAAGTGTGCCGGCCATGACCGTTCCGACCTGTTTATCCGGCATGCGATCAGGCTGATGCTGCATCTGAAAGAAAAAGGCATGAAGCATATCTACATGTACAGCGATATGCTGATCCCGCATGGCACTTACAGCACCAAGGACTATTCCGCCAAAATGCAGATGGCCATCCTGGAGAACAACCTGGAGAAAGAAGCTGTCATCGACTGGTGGACCTATTCAGATGAGAAAGACAAACTCATGTTCCAGTCAACCCGGCCGGAGCAAGGCCTGCGCAGGACGGTTAAGCCCTGGAACGGCTACTATCACTGGACGGTGCTCAGCCATCCGCTGCGCAACATCCACCTGCTGGCCGAGATCGGATATAAAGAGCAGGTTGAAGGCATGCTTTCCTATTCTGCCTGGGATCTGAGCTTTGAACGCAACAACGCGGCGCAGGCCAGCTTTGCCTGGAATTTCCAGGGCAGCGGCGATCTCGATGCTTTCAGAAAAGCCTATGCGGAAAACCGATTCAGCGACGGTGCCGATAACGCTTTCCAGGCTTTTGACCTGATGGAAAAAGCAGCCAGCAGCCAGAATGGCAAACAGGCGGACGGCACGCCCCTGATCAACCGCCTGTCCCTGCTGCAGCATGAACTGTCTTACTATTTCTATTCGTATGTCCGGGCCGATCGGCCATACCCCCGCTGCTATCCCGGTGAAGCGCTGGAAAAGCTGGCGA
>JAAYLM010000270.1 GCA_012521915.1 Oscillospiraceae bacterium
GCAGCTGCAGGCAATAGCACCGGTGCCCATGGCTTTCATCATTCATCATCTACCTGGAACTATGTGACCTTTCAGTTTGAAAGTGGTGACAGAATGGAGTTTTCTGTACGTGGTTGTGATTATGGTCTACTGACTGAAGGTGATCAGGGCAGGTTAACCTTTCAGGGAACACGCTTTCTGGGTTTTGAACGGCAGCACTAAAGATTGACCATCGCTGCCATGCTGCATCAAGGACTGATATGCCATGGTCACAGCCAGTTCGTGTTCAGATTATGGATGGGGAAACAGGGTAGAAGATAAGGAGTTATTCAGAATCATGATGATCAAGCAAGCAAAAAGCACACTGACACCCTTTGAACTGGACTGGGGAGAGACGCTTCAATTTGTGCGGGCAGACGGCCACAAGGTCACCTTCCATTTGTTGAAAACATGGGGCGAGGTTGTTTCCACAGGGCTCAATTCCTTTGACACGCCTGTGTCAGGCGCAAAGACGGTGTACAGATTTTTCTGTGACATGGAGATAAACAAAAAGCAATACCGGTTCGAAAGAGAAATACCCACGCAAAAATCATTTTATGATCCCTGGACAATAGATGGCGTCTTTATCTGGTTTGATGCTGTATCGGATATTTTCAAAACCGACAATGGCTTTTTATTGGAGAAAGACGCAATACGCGGGCAACCATGCAAGCCGGATAAAAAAGCAAGATTCGCTGTTGCCGATGTGACCTTGGATATATGTCCAGAAAAGCTTCACCCCTGGTTTCCTTTACCAGACCATGGCCTGAGTATTGAAGCGTGCTACCGTGGAGAAGATTGCTGGATGGGACCGTACGACGGGATGATGGCTCATGGCGGTCTGGACATCAATCATCCTGTTGGAACACCCTTGTGGGTTCCCTTTGATTTGGATGATCAGTTTTATTTCAACAGTCTGAAAATGGGCGATAACAACAATCGGTGGCGGGGCATACGTCAGTGGGATGATGGAACTGTCTGGGTGATTCAGGCCCATCATATGACCGAACTGACTGTGCAGGAACACATGCCGCTGAAAAAAGGTGAGCAGTTCGCCAAAGGCGCGGGCGTGTTTTCAGGTGTGGTAGACCACACTCATTTCGTTTTCCGGGTGGATGAAGATGGCAAGACGTTTTTTCTTGATCCTTGGATTTTAATCTGGAAAATGTACAGGGACTTAAAAGGGTAAAGCATTTTTTTGCTGGTCGCTCACAGTTCCTGTTGGCGTTAAGCCTGCTGTTCGAGGAAGTCTTCGCGTGCTGGTGAAAAAGTATCAACAATAATCGCATCATCAAGGGCTTCAATGCCATGTGGCAGATCGGGCGCTATATAGATGCTGTCACCCTGGCTGACAGTCCGGATATCGCCGTTCAGGTTAAACCGGAAAGATCCTTTGGCGATATAGCTGACCTGATGATGCGGGTGCTGGTGAACAGCGCCCTTACTACCGGCTTTCATGGATACTTCGACCAGCATTAAATCATTGGCGTAAGAAAGAACACGTCGCGTCACCCCGCCGCCCAGATCGACAGCCTTGGTCTCATGATTGAATACAAACATGTATATTCCTCCGGATGCATCATATTATTTATCACAAGTAGATTGACGGGCACAAAAGGTTCCAGTGGTTATGCCGTAACAATCTGGTATTGTCTGCTGCGCAGTGCTTCGGTCAAATCCTTGTTTGATCTGATCAGATCCGGAAAGATCAATCGGCTGCTGCCCTGGTCTCCCACCTGATGAAAGTCTGATCCGGCAATGATTGGCAGATTATGTTCCTTAGCCCAGGCTTGAGCGATGGTGTTGCGTGAGTTATGGCGCGGGTTGCTGTTGATTCCCTCCAGACCATCTAGATAATCAGGGTTGGCAATCGTCATGTTATTACGGAAAGGATGCGCCTGGTAGATCAGCAAGCCTTGTTCGCGGCTCAGTTGACTGAATGTATCCAACGACATGAGGTAAAGGTCAGGATAATTCAGTAAAAAAGTCCTGTCGATACCAAAGACAAGATAATCATTTGAATGTTCTTTGAAGCGAATCTCCATACCTGGCAGCACCGTTACATTTTCTTTTTGCCCTGCTTCATAGGCGGCTTCATAGCCTGACAGGTACCAGTCGACCTGTTCTGACCAGGGCAAGTGCCGCCGTTTTTTAAAAGAATCCGGCGTATAATGATCCGTGGTAATCAGGGCGTCATAACCGCTTTCTGCAAGCAGATGTACGCCATCTGCTGCGCTGACATGAGCGCAGCTGCTGACTTCACTGGTATGAAAATGCATTTCTACAACAAACTTTTTCATAAAATCACCCGATGGACATTGTAACATAAAATGCACGACACATAC
>JAAYLM010000035.1 GCA_012521915.1 Oscillospiraceae bacterium
GCCGACAACGCCACCGACAACAGTTGAAACGACTGAAACAGCATCAACAACTGCAGATGATGCCTAAACCATACAAACAACCATCATGCTTATAAAAATAATAGAAGTATAATCTTTAGTCGCCGGTCTTGTCGTCAAGTGGACAGTCCGGCGGCTTTTTTATTACACATCACGCAAAGATTCAAACAAAACGATGTCTGCCGGGAGCAGGGGAAGATCTAGTGCTTGTACCGCTGTGACCATGACACAATGGTCATGAACCTGCAGGGTCAGTTTGTCCAACGGGAAATCTGCCTGCAGTACAGCTAATATCACCCTTGCATCCGGATAATCATGCCAAACAACGGTTTCCAGTGCCCCCACATGGGCTTCGACTGCCAGTTCTTCCTGAAGCTCACGCCGCAGGGCTTCCTGGAGCGACTCGGGCGGTTGCACTTTGCCTCCGGGTAATTCCCAGAAGCCTGCCTGTTTACCGGGATCGCTACGCCGGCAAAGGAAATAACAGGTTTTGCCTTGCTGCTTCTGTTGCAACAGGGCACCAACAACCATCAGTTCCTGGCGATCCGGCCATGTTTTTTTGTTGTCATAGAGCAGAACTTTGTCTTTATTGGCACCATGGTCATCGCTGCCAGCAGTCAGCATCAACCCGAGCACTTTTCCAGCTGCTGCCACTTCCTGTTGCTCCTGCGGTGTTGCTTCGCCGTGGTAAGCTTCGACACCGTCAAGTCCAGCCTGTCGCAAGTGCGTCAGGTTCTCGATCAGGGTTCTAGAGACGATAGACTGGCCGGAACACCAGCCATAGAGCGCCGGATGAGCCAGCACAGCCACGCCTCCGGCCTGGTGTATGCGCTCCAGAGCGGTTGTGATCGCTGGCCTTGGCCGTGGTATGTAGCCTGGTTTGCCTTCTGCCAGCAGTTCACTGAAAGCCTGTTGGATGCTGGTAAAATAACCTTGCTGTATCAGCAGCAGCGCCGCCTGCAGGCGCCCGGTCGCACCTTGGCCGGCATCCTTGAAAGCCTGTTCATCAATGGCATAGCCCAATTCCCGGAGCCGCTCGATCATTTGCTGGTTGCGCTTTTTCCGGTTTGCCAGCTGTTCATCGAGCAAGGTTGTCAGCAACTGTTCGCCACCCAGCGGAAAGTAGGCCAGCAGATGCAATTCTTGACCGTGCAGGTCGACAGATAATTCCACACCGGCGATGAAGTCCGGCAGTATTTTACTCGGATCAGATATCCGGAGGCTGTGCAGGTAGGCGCGAGCCGACTCGATCGCGCCGAGATTGTCATGATCTGTGATGGCAAAGCATTGCAGTCCGGCAGCTATAACGCGATTAATCAGCTGCTCGGGCGTATCGGACCCGTCTGAGCAGACTGTGTGCAGGTGCAGGTCTGTCGTGCCTTTTTTCAGCAGGAGGATCAACGCCTGGCGGGCTGCGGCAACTGTTGCCATGGAATCGGTATTGTTTCTTCTGCAAGGTGCTGGTTTCATGGTGCCTCCGGTTCTGTTGTGTGTTCTGCCTTTATGGCATCTGGCGTAAATCATAGATCAGCGTGTTTTCCTGTTCCGGAAAAGCAGCTGCCAGCAGAAAATGGTTGTGGAAAAAAGTTTCATTGACATCAAGATCGGGATGGTTGCGCAAGGTGTCATCAATCAGCAGGTAGTGCAAATTTTCTTCTTGCGCCATTTTCCGGATCTCTTCCGGGTCTTCATCTGGTGCAGCCAGCAGGCTCTGGAGCATCGTAAAGCGGCTACCGGTATCGTGTCCTGCCGACCAGGCATAATAGGAGTGGCCAAACCAGATCGAGCGCCCGGTGAGGAAAAAGGTATTGTAATGATAAGGGGCGGTGACAAAGACAGCCTGTGGATCGGTCTTGTTAGCAATCCAGCTGACTAGCGGTGAACGACTGTCCAGGCTGACGGCGTTCTGGTTGACGTTGTTCAATATGCGGATTTCATGCAAGCCGGTAACCATCAGCACAAATACCAAAAGAACAGCGGTTGCGCGCCGCAGCAGCCAGAGTGGTACAAAGGTGCGCGATCGTCCGTCCAACCGGCTGTTATCTGTCCTGGTCAGATCCTGTTTTTTTTGCCAGAGTCTGGCCAGCAAGTCTGCCAGATAGATGTTCGCCAGAGCTAATGCGATGATGATATATTTGTGGTTGACAGTCACATCAGGTGTCAGTGAGACCGTAAAGGCAAAAAACAGCGGCATCATGAAGGCAAGGATGAGCACTTTGCGGCGCCTTCCCCGTTGCCAGAAGGCAAAAACCAGCAAAGGCAGCGCCAGGCCGGTTACATGCATAAGATAAAGGAGGATGCCGC
>JAAYLM010000271.1 GCA_012521915.1 Oscillospiraceae bacterium
GTAGCCTGACTGATTTATCAGCACTGCTCAAATTGAAAGGATAGGCAGGCTGATGCAGTCCTTAAAGAGCCAGTTCCTCCGGGTCTATTTCGACAAACTGGCTTACACTTGCTGCCACCGATTGATTGACCAGCTTGCTGAGGCTTTCTGATGTGCCGCTGCGCCGAACGGGCTCTGTTATGGTGAAATCCAGGTATTCCGTGCCGCTGCCCTCTTCACCGACCAGCATGATCTCTGATACCAGATGCAGCTGATCTTTGTCGCGGCTGAATTCCAGCTTTTGCAGTTTATTGGCTTCCAGCCCGATCACAGCCGTTTTATCCAGCAAATCCAATAGGGTAGAGCGGATTCTGTCACCTGTGGAAGAAGCAATGGTACAAACGCGGCCTGTCTGATCGACGGTAACGTAGTCATAGTAGCCGGAGGGAATCTCCTTGCCGAACTTGATCTCGTGCTGTGTGCCGTCTTTCATAACCACGCGCAGGATAGCGGTAGGTTTGTCCAGTCCATAAGGTGAAAAATCAGTAACACCCTGCGCGATTTCTTTCGTGAGGTAGACACGGTTGGCTATTCTGGCGATATTTTCCACCGCAGATGACGAGAAGGGATAATCATCCATTCCGTCAACGGTCCAAAGCAAAGAGACCTTACCCTCCTGATCCTTGACCTCTTCAGAGACCAGCTTGAACGTTGCTTTTTCGTTATCAATTTCGAGATAGGCAACATCGTTCAGGTTGCTCTCAAAGAGGATCTCGGTTGCAAGGGTTGTCGCCGGGGTCGTCCCCTCAGCCGGCTTCAGGCCGGGGATCAGGCTGGATCCCAGCCAGACGAGCAGCAGGACAACGATAATCGCACTGAAAACGACCAGGGATTTCGCTTGTTTATTGATCTTCACGCTTGTTAGCCTCCCCTTTACCCATCACAGATGCCGCCGCTTTCTATAAACAAACAGAGCCGCAATCAGCAGTGCTGCAGGGATGATAATCATGACCACAACAGATGTGAAGACGTTGAGGCTGCTGGATCCCTTGGAAACGGCATAGGAAACAGGCTGTTTTGACTGGATATAAAGGCTTTCGCTTTCGTTCGCGTTTGCCAGGTACTGAATGGAGTAATAGAACAGGCCGGCATTGTACAACTGGTTGCCGAAAGTCGTTAAGACAGAATCATTGAACAGGCTGCTTGAACCGACCAGCATGACCTTGGCAGTCTGTGTTACATTCGTTCCGTCAACATAGCCCATGCTCTCAGAAAGAAGGGCGATGTTTTGGTGTGCTGCGACAGAAGACTGCTCAGGATTGCCGTTGGTTTCCGCAAAGCCCTGGTCGGAAGTAGTCAGGATCGGTTCCACTTCAATCCACTCTTTAACATTAGTCAGGATGTTCATGCCGCGGGCGTTGTCAACGAGGGTCCAGCCGTCAACGGCATCTGCTGTCACCTTGCTGCGCGGAGCAATGGCCCGCATGATATACGCATCATCCTGGAAGCGATAATTGGGCGAACCTTCCCTCAGGCGCGTATCACTGATTTCAATATTGTAATCAATGAGCAGCTGGTTGAGCTCAGGAAACGATGCGTTGTTATAGTCTGAAATAAACATCAAGCTGCCGCCCTGTTGCAGATAGCTGGCGATCAGGCGACGTTCGGCTGTGGTCACATCGATCTTGGGTGCGGCCATGATCATGACAGCGCAATCCTCGGGGATTTTCTCAAGACTGAACATATCCAGCTCTTTGACATCATAGTTGTTGTTTTTCAGGATGGTCACCAGGGCACTGTAGTTTTCACCGTATTTAAGCTCATCGTGACCTGTTGTGAAATAAACAACCGGTGTGGTTTCCGAAGTGACATATTTTATAGCACCAGTGATGCTCTGCTCCGCCGTGATGCCTCGCAGCTGGCTTTGATAGTTTTCGTCATAAACGATGTCATAAATATCGTTGTAGCCAATATTTTTCCCCTTGCCCGTGTCTGGACAGAAGACAACATAATCGCCGGCCTTCGGCTCAAGCAGGCCGTCCGGGTCAATTTCCGTCAGAATAGCGGGGGTACGGTCCGGATCAACATAGCGGACCGTAATGCGTCCGCCGGCACGGGTCGCATAATTCTCCAGCATCAGTTCGACCTGCTGGTTGCGGCTTTGCGCGTTGACATCATAGAGGCCGATGATCTGGACATCCTTGTCCAAATTCTGCAGGATCTCTTTGCTGACATCACCGATGGAAAACTGTTCGCCGGTTGTCCAGTCCCATTTGAGCCGGTCGCCCAGCAGACTGTCAAAAACGATGTTGAAAACCAGCAGCAGGACGATGAACAGAATCGTGGATGTAATCGAGATCGTCTTGAGGCTTCTGTTGCGCTTGTCCACCTTGCGCGGGTCTTTATCAAGCGCGGGGCCGGCGGGTTTTTTCACCTTGGTCTCGTTGTTCTTTTGCATATCACTCATCTTTAATCACCTCTGGCTCCAGCGCCGTTTTTCCAGAATGCGGTTTGTCATGTAAATGAAAGCCGCCGCCATGCTGATGAAGAACAGGATCGGCGCGATCTCAAAAATACCACTTACAATATTGTTGAGCCGCGTCATTGGGTTGAGCCACTGCAGCGCTTCGGTCACAGATGTGCCGGCAGCATCGATCTGAACATCGGTCCAGTTGAAAAAGTTGATTTTCGACAGCAGTGTCGATGCCACAGAGCCCAGCATGCTGGAGACAAAATCAAGCAGCATCAGAACCAGCATGATGACAAAAGATATGACTGCGGCGATAATCTGGTTTTCAGTGAGTGCTGAAGCAAAACAACCGATGGACACATAGGCCACGCCCATAAAGATAAACCCGATGTAGGCGCCCAGAACACTGCTGTCGATCAGACCGCCGTAGAGCGATGTGATAATCAGATGCGTGAAGGTGCCGGCTGTCATGAGCACAAACAAGGTCAGCGCGGCAAAGTATTTGCCAAGTACGATCTCCAGGGTGCTGGCCGGCGATGTAAACAGGAGAACCTCCGTGCCGTTGCGCCGGTCTTCAGAAAATGAACGCATGGTCATCAACGGGATGATGATAAATAGGAAAGACTGGATAAAACCGATTTCGCTGACTATATCGATATAGGATCCGAGAATGCCTGAAGCGAAAAAGATGCCGCCAACAGCCATGAAAATGGCAAATACGACATACCCGATCGGTGAACGGAAATAGGCCAGGAACTCCCGTTTGAATATAGCCCTGATACGTGTCATAGGATTAACCCCTCCTGCTGGTCTGATAATTGCTGGTCACCTGAAGGAATATTTCTTCCAGGGTCGGATCCAGTGATTTCATCTCTATGATCGGCCAGCTGTTGCGGGCCATCTCAAAGAAAATCTGTTTTCGCACATTCACTTCCGGGTCATTTTCAATTTCGTAGATGGTGATGCCGCCTTCTTTTTCCATGATGGCTTCCACTTGTTTGACACCCGGAACCAGGCGCAGTTTTTGAATGACATCCCTGGATGGACCTTCAGCACTGATCTGCAGGCGTGATGTTTGGGCCATCTGGCGGGAAAGGCCTTCCGGCGTGTCTTCCGCGGCGATGCTGCCTTTATTGATGATAACCACGCGTTCGCAAACGGCCTGAACTTCCGGCAGAATGTGCGAACTGAGAATGATGGTGTGGTTTTTCCCCAGTTCCTTAATCAGATTGCGGATTTCAATGATCTGTTTGGGGTCCAGGCCAATGGTCGGTTCATCCAGTACCAGCACCTCCGGGTTTCCCACCATGGCCTGGGCGATCCCCACACGCTGGCGGTAGCCTTTGGACAGGTTCTTGATCAGGCGGCCGGCCACATCGGTTATGCGCACGAGTTTCATGATCTCCGCCAGCTGGCGGATACGCTGGTCAGCGGGCACACTTTTCAGCTCCGCAACAAAGCGCAGATATTCTGTGACCGTCATATCCAGATAAAGCGGGGGGTTCTCCGGCAGGTAGCCGATATGCTTTTTCGCCTGCTGCGGGTCGTCCAGTATGTCGTAGCCGTTGATGCTGACGGATCCGGACGTAGCTGACAGGTATCCTGTCAGGATGTTCATGGTGGTTGATTTGCCGGCGCCGTTAGGTCCGAGAAAACCGAGTATTTCGCCTTTGTTTACGGTAAAAGTAACATTGTTGACGGCTTGGATGTCACCATAGTACTTAACCAGATTGCGGATTTCAATCATGCTCTTTCCTCCCCGCTCCTGAAGTCGTTATCATGCAGGAGCCCATGTTTTCCACGTCATGATTATAGCAAAAATCCTTTAGCGGATAAGAAGTGTTCACAATTGTTCAGAATTCTGGCCGGACAGCCTCAGCCGGGCGCGGAAAACCGGTGTGTGCTCCGGATGCAGCTGTGCTGTAATGTCGTAGCATGCCAGGTTGTCAGGATCCTGGCTGCCGAAAAGGTCGATCCGGGCACCGGTGCCCACTTCATTGATGTAATGGATATCAAATTCAGCAACGGCCAGAGGTGGCATGGCCCCTCCGGATATGCGCGAACGCAAGGCCTGCACGGTATCAACACCCCAGGCGACATAGCGTGTGTTGTTGACATGGTTGTTGCGGTCCAGATCGCTGAAGTCCGCGTATTTCAACAACAAAGGGATGCTGGACGCTGTATCCTGCGGCTTCAGCCTGGGACATGCCAGCCCGTTTCCCTCAATCGGCCGGCATGGCCAGCCCGGCTGCGGCCGTTGCGGGCGATGTGTCTTGCGGTCAGCCACCAGCCATTCGGATGTCGCCTGGCCAAAAGATCTTCCATGCTGGTCATAGAACGTAAAATCACGGATAAACGTCAGCCGGCGCGCCCCGCGGTGTGCGGTTTCAACGGTTAAGGTATCGCCCCAGCGTGGCCAGTCATGCAGCCGAACACTGACGCGAATCAGCAACCAGCATAAGCCAAGTTGCTCAAAATCGCCGAAAATATCTGCCATACAGCGTACATGATGATAGGCTGCTTCCTGCATGTAGGAAAAAAGAGCGAAAAGATGCAGTCGATCTTGAAAGTCGGTATCCGTGCTGCGCACATCAAAAGACCAGCGGCCTGGTTTTAGGGGTGTCATTTTGATCCTCCAGTGATTGGTGTCGCTTGCCCGCAGGCATTTCAGCGCATTGTCCCGATGGATGGTTTGACAAGTATCAGCCCACCGCGCAGGCGGAGAAGCTATGTTGTTTATGCAGTGTTGTCGCTGAGGCTGGCCCTTACAGCTGCAGCGCCCTGCGCTTCAGCCATGTTCAGCTGATGTCGGCCTGTCCAGACCGTGACGAGGCTGCAGGCAAAAAGGAAAAGCAGGCTGAGGATGCCATATGAAGAACGCCCCGTCAGATTGGCGGTCAAAGCATAGAGAGCAGGTCCCATCACCGCGGCGAACTTGCCAAATATATCGAAAAAGCCGAAAAATTCATTAGAGCGTCTAGGCGGGATGAGCTTGCCGAAAAAAGATCGGGACAGAGCCTGGATACCTCCCTGGCAGGTGCCGACCAGCACGGCCATCATCCAAAACAAGGTGGTTGACCTTGCCAGTGCGGCCGGGTAAAGCGCTGACTCGGGCGGAACGCTTTCCAGGGAATAGCCCATATAGAAGCCCACCGCGCAAATCACCATGTACACGATGACAGCCAGGCGGATCATGCGGATGGAACCGATTTTACCTGCTAAATGGCTGAACAGAATGGAAAAGGGCACGGCGACCAGTTGTGTGACCAGCAGGGCAAGAATCATCCCGGTGGTGCCCAGACCCAATGTTGACCCATAAACCGTTGCCATGTGAATGACTGTGTTAACGCCGTCAATATAGAAAAAATAAGCCAACACAAACGCGAAAATCGCTTTATTCGCAAAAATATCCCGGGCAGTCTGAATGGTATTGCGTAAAGACCGCTTAACCAGATCTGCAGCAGGACTGGCCACAAAATGCAGCTGACGAACCCGGCGCAGCATGGGTATGCTGAAGACAGCCCACCAGGTCACGCAAAGCAGGACGGCCAGCTTAACCGCCAGTATGGCATCTACGCCGAAGGAAGAACCAAGGATGATCAGCACGATGGAAAGGATAAACGGGATGGTGCTGCCGCCTATGTACCCCATTGCGTAACCCCAGGCCGAGACGCGGTCCATGCGGTCCGGTGTCGTGACATCAGTCATGAAAGAGTCATAGAACAGATTGGATCCGGAAAAGCCGATATAGGACAAAACATAACCGGTCAACATCAGCTGCCATTGGTCGGTGAAAGCCATGACAGCGGTAAAAACCAGGCCCAGCAGCAGAAAAACAGTGAACAGCTTCTTCTTCATACCGCGGAAATCAGCAACGGCTCCCAGCAGAGGTGACATGAGCGCGACCAGAAGTGTGGCCAGAGAAGTCGCATATCCCCACCAGACATCACCGGAAACGCCGGCGCCACGGGCGACATCCGCAAAATAAATGGGAAAGACCGCAGCCATGATGATGGTCGCGTAGGCTGAATTCGCCCAGTCATAAAAAATCCAGCTGCGTTCTGTGATGGTGAAGCGACGTTTGCCGACAGGCAAGCTGAAATGTTTCTTTGAACCGTCAGTCCGGCTGCCGGGCTTGCCGGCCTCTTGATCAGCTGCCATGTTGCGTGTACTTGATCTTGCTGGGATTGAATCGTTTCATGCTTTTCAGCATGCGTTCGTCAGGGGCAAAGACCAGCAGCGTCCGCTCGCCTTTATACTCTGTCAGGACAAACCAGTTGTCGGGTGCCTGCAAAGAAGCCGAGCAGTCCAGCAGCGTGTATTTACCCTTCTGGGCTTCACGGTAGTCATCGCTGTCCACTCGCGCCATGACTTCAAAATCCTTGGCCTTGCCGGCGAAAATACGTTTACGGCGGCGCCGGTTGATAATCATGTCAATATCCAGGTCACCATTGGTCACAATGTACTCATATTCCCTGTTCAGCCCGGTCATGAAAAACCAGAGCCCATAGAAGATACCGACCAGCAGCAGCGGCACCAGAAAGCTGATATACTGTCCGAATATCTGACCCAGTATCAGCAGAGCGATCAGCAGTACCAAAGCAGCGCCCAGCAGTCCGATAATTTTCAGAGCGTCTTTCCCCGTCTTGCGCCGCTGGACGATTTTCTCTATAAAGGTGTCATTCATGAAACTGAACCTCCCACAACCCTGACGACTGTTTTTGTGTATGTACTCTATTCTAACCGAATCGCGTGGCTGAAACAATGCGGCAACTGCCATAATCAAAAAAGAGGACACCCTGACGGGCGTCCTCCCTTTTTGTGTTGGTATAAAGCGTCACGGTCGGGTAAGGGATCAGTACATGCCGCCCATGCCGCCCATGCCGCCGGGGCCACCGGCAGGAGCTGCCGGCTCGGGCTCGGGGATGTCAGCCACTACAGCTTCCGTGGTCAGCAGGAT
The DNA here is from genome assembly GCA_012521915.1 of Oscillospiraceae bacterium. Classification (GTDB taxonomy): domain Bacteria; phylum Bacillota; class Clostridia; order Saccharofermentanales; family UBA5734; genus JAAYBY01. The sequence goes on from JAAYLM010000271.1 coordinate 7,410, forward strand.
CGCAGCGATCGAAGCGGCGTTCTGCAGAGCGGAACGGGTCACCTTGGCAGGATCGACAATTCCGGCTTCCATCATGTCGACATAATTTTCATTCATGACATCGAAACCGACACCCGTATCACTGTTCTTTACTTTTTCACAGATGACGCTGCCATCCATGCCGGCGTTGGTGGCAATCTGACGAACCGGCTCTTCCAGGGCTTTAAGAACAATCCGGACACCTGTTCTGGTGTCACCGCTGGTTTCGGCAAGCAGCTTGGAGACCTGCGGGAGGACATTGATATAGGCTGTTCCGCCACCGGAAACGATACCTTCTTCAACAGCAGCGCGGGTCGCGGAAAGGGCATCCTCGATACGCAGTTTCTTTTCTTTCATTTCAGTTTCTGTTGCGGCACCAACCTTGATTACAGCCACACCGCCGGACAGTTTGGCCAGGCGCTCCTGAAGTTTCTCGCGGTCGAAATCAGAGGTTGTCTCTTCGATCTGGGCACGGATCGAATTGATACGGGCTTTAATTTCTGCTTCAGAACCAGCGCCATCAACAATGATGGTGTTCTCTTTTTCAACTTTAATCTGACGGGCACGACCGAGCTGATCAATGGTCGTTTCTTTGAGTTCCAGGCCTACTTCTTCAGAGATAACCTGACCTCCGGTCAGAACAGCGATATCCTGCAGCATGGCTTTGCGACGATCGCCGAAACCAGGTGCCTTGACAGCAACACAGGTGAAGGTGCCGCGCAGTTTGTTGACCACCAGAGTCGCCAGGGCTTCGCCTTCAACGTCCTCGGCAATGATCAGCAGTTTTTTGCCGGCCTGCACTATTTTTTCCAGCAGCGGCAGAATGTCCTGGATGCTGGTCAGTTTTTTGTCAGTGATCAGGATATAAGGATCATCAAGAACGGCTTCCATTTTATCTGTATCGGTCGCCATGTAAGAAGATACATAACCACGGTCAAACTGCATGCCTTCGACAACTTCGAGCTCAGTGCTCATGGTCTTGGATTCCTCAACGGTGATAACGCCGTCGGAAGTCACTTTTTCCATGGCATCGGCAATCAGCTCACCGATGAAAGCGTCATTGGCGGAAATCGCCGCGACGCGGGTGATGTCTTTTTTGCCGGAAACGGTCTTGGCTTGCTTGATGATGCTGTCTGCAGCAACTTCCACTGCCATGTTGATGCCTTTACCCAGGATCATGGGGTTGGCACCCGCCGCGATGTTCTTCAAGCCTTCACGGATGATGGCCTGGGCCAGCAGGGTCGCTGTTGTGGTGCCGTCACCAGCCACATCGTTGGTCTTGGTTGCGACTTCCTTGACCAGCTGAGCACCCATGTTCTCAAAACGGTCTTCGATTTCGATTTCCTTGGCGATGGTCACGCCGTCATTGGTGATCATGGGCGAACCGAATTTCTTGTCCAGAACGACATTGCGGCCTTTGGGGCCTAATGTGATTTTTACGGTGTCAGCCAGTTTGTTGACACCTCTTTCCAGTGCGTGCCTGGCATTTTCTGCGTATTTCAGATCTTTAGCCATTGTTGTTTTCCTCCTCTATCCTTAGTCAATCGACAATCGCGAGAATATCACTCTGCTTGAGGATGGTGTATTCCACATCGTTCATCTTGATTTCTGTGCCGGCATATTTACTGATCAAAACGCGATCGCCGACCTTAACCTGCATGGTAACTTCTTTGCCGTCAACGAGCCCGCCTGGCCCTACAGCGACGATCTCAGCCACCTGCGGTTTTTCCTTGGCAGATCCGGGCAGAACAATACCGCTCTTGGTTGTTTCTTCAGTTTCGATCATTTTGATGACAACACGGTCACCCAAAGGGTTGATGGTCATGTGAATGCCTCCTTTAACCATTATGTTTCTTGTTGGGTTAGCACTCTATCGTACGGAGTGCTAACCCAGGAATAAATATAGTGTGTTGCAGATTTTTTGTCAAGTGGTTCTGATAAGATCTGCCAGAAAGTTAAAAAGATACAGCGGGCGGGCCAGGCTGGACTGTTCAATTTCCCGGACAAGCGCCGGAAAATAAGGTGCCAGAAAACCGCTTAACAATAATAGGATGTTGATAACGACCAGGCCAAAAACCGCACCGGCCACCAATCCGCCCAACCGGTTGATCGTCCCTATGAGTGGAAGGGCATCAGACCAGCGGGTAAGCAGCCGGGTCAGCTTGTGCACGATAAAAGAAATGATGGCAAAAAGAATGACAAAAACCGCGGCCATCAAGGCAAAACGGAAAAGGGCCACCGTCAGGCCGGAAAGCTCTGAACCGGCTGCCGCTGAACCATTTTCGGCCTGCGCATTCATCAATGCTTCCAGCAAAGGCGGCAGGGCAAACCGATCGACGGCTTCTTCCACGGTCAGAGCAGCATTTTCCAAGGTCTGGATCAACGGATTGGTCAGCCAGGAGCCTAGCGGCTCCAGCCAGGGTACGCGGCTGAGAAAACCGGTAACCGGACCCAGTAACAGCATGGTCAAACCCAGCGAAAGCAGCAGCATCAAGAGACGGCCCAGCATATCGAAGAAGCCCAGTTTCAGGCCGAGCAAGGCTGCAAGGAGCAGGATCAGCAACAAAACCAGGTCCGCTAGCATGTCTTTTCCCCGGTTCCGGCCGCGTAGCCATACGGGTTCATCTCCTGCCAGCGCCAGGCATCACGGCACATGTCGGCCAGTGTTTTTTGTGCACGCCAGCCAAGCAGGCGTTCAGCTTTACTCGGATCCGCATAACAGATGGCAACATCACCAGGCCTGCGGGGTGCCATCACCAGCGGTATATTCCTGCCGCTGGCCTGTTCTACAGCTTTAACCATGTCCAGCACACTGTAGCCTGTGCCGGTACCGAGGTTGACCGCTTCAACACCCGTCTTTTTGAAGACATGATCGATGGCGCGGCAATGGCCGCTGGCCAGATCCTCAACATGAATATAGTCACGCACGCCGGTTCCGTCCGGTGTCGGATAGTCCTGGCCGAACACCTGTAAAGCGGGACGTCTGCCAATAGCAACCTGGGTGATGTAAGGCATGAGGTTGTTGGGTGTCCCGCCCGGGTCCTCACCGATCAGGCCAGATGGATGGGCGCCGATCGGATTGAAGTAACGCAGCAGCATGATCGACCAGGACGGGTCGGCGGCTGCCAGGTCGCGCAGGATCTGCTCATTCATATATTTGGTCCAGCCGTAGGGATTGGTGCAGGACAGGGGGAAATCCTCTGTGATCGGCATCTTTTCCGGTGTCCCGTAAACCGTTGCCGATGAACTGAAAACGAGCCGGCGTACATCATATTCCTGCATCACTTCACAAAGGGTCAGCGTGCTGTCCAGGTTGTTGCGGTAGTAGCGTAAAGGTTGCTGCACGGACGCCCCTACCGCTTTCAGGCCGGCAAAATGAATCACGGCATCCAACGGCTGACGGGCAAAAAGCGTTTTCATGGCCGGGCGGTCGCAGACATCCAGGCGGTGGAATTCAAAATCACGGCCACTGATCTGCCGTACGCGCTCAAGTGATCGTTCGCTGCTGTTGTCCAGATTGTCTACAACAACCAGATCATGGCCTTCCGCAAGCAGAGCGACACAGGTATGGCTTCCAATATAACCGGCACCGCCGGTCACCAGTATTCGGCTCATGTTGTTTACCTCGATTCTTTTGTGTATGCCGCACAGCATGGCAACATACTTGCCGCAACATCCTTACAATAACAAAGCCGGCGTCATCTGCCAAGTCAGGCACAGCCGGCCTGTTCAAAGCGCATCCTTTTGCGTATACTGGAAGCAGAGACAGCCGGGATCAAAAACAACATGCAGATAGGGGTGTACCGTCTTGGAACCTGCCGATCTGGCCATCAATAAACTTATCATACTCTCAATCCTCAACAGGATCCCTGGTGTCACGCTGAACCAGCTGACCACCATCGCTCTGGAAACACTTTATATGGATTATTTTGAGTTCGTCACAGCTTTCGAGGAACTCAGCCGCGACCAGATGGCTGCTGAAAGCATCCGCAAAGGGGAGACACGTGTTGACGCTACCGGCCGACCCGTCTCACGCTGTGACATGACACCTAAAGGCAGAAGTGTGTATCAGACGCTGGAAAACCGCATACCCCTGCCGATCCGCTCCTATCTGGCCCAGGCCTGTGCCGGCTGGCAAAGAGACATCCGGCTGCAGAATGTCCTGTCGGCCAGCTGTGATCCGGATGGCAACGGCCTTTATACGGTTCGGCTAAGGCAGAATGACGGCATCAAGGATCTGATCGACCTGTGTCTGACCATCCCTGACCGGTTGATGGGCCAGCTGATCTGTGAACGCTGGAAACGGCATCCTCA
>JAAYLM010000036.1 GCA_012521915.1 Oscillospiraceae bacterium
AAGTTTCGTTCCTGTCGATTTTTCAATCACCAGGTTTATTTCCCATGCCTGTTTACGGCACTGAAAATCACTTTTGTTTTGTCTCATTTTCCTCAACATAATGCTTGACAAACATTAGCTGGTCTTAGTTAGTCGAATACTGCGACATGTGCAGGACAACACCTTCCGGATAACCTTGTTGTCCACCGCTCGCATTGGCTTGTATTGCTCCACGGATAAGCGCTAACCCCTCATAGCAGGTTACTCTCCTTTCGATCACACAAAATGGGAAAAGATCAGTAAAGGCTAAATGGTTTGTTTTTGGATATTACCCGCGTTTCATTGAATAAAATATGATTTATGAAAGAATTGCAGCCTTGTCCAATTTGCACGTTACGCTATGGATCGTCGTCAAAAATCTTAATCTTTTCTGCGCGAAGGTTATCTCGCCTGATGTATGCATCACTTTCAATGGTTTATTATGATTACAGCTTGCTTATCCTTGTATGTGCCGGATTGACTTGCTTTTATAGGTTCAACTAAGCTATCATATTTTTAATAAAAGAATCAGAAAAGATGAAATATCGGGAATAATGACATGATTAATGGTAACAAACAATAGAAACAGTGTCAATCGCCCAGCTGGACAACGATACTGGCACAGCAGTGTCGTCCAACGTACATGCCCATGTTGAGAAGGATCATTTGATGTGGCTGACAGGTGACAAAGATGACCACTGAGCAGACTGACTTCAGTTACGACCTTGTTATAATCGGTGCCGGTTCTGCAGGCTGCTGCGCGGCATTGGCTGCCGCCCGGGAAAACCCGCGCCTCAGAATCCTGCTTGTAGAAAAACAGGCAAAACCGGGAGGTACCGCGGTAACGAGCGGTGTCAGCAACTGGGAACCCGGACTTGGATCCGCCGGTTTCCACACCTTGATTGCCCGGAGGCTCATTGCAAGGGGTAAAGGTTGTGTCGGCCGTTCTACTTTACCCGTTGCTGCGGACAGGCCATTTGCCTTATCTGAACCTTGTACAGACCCATATGAAGCAACACTACAGCGGGCTGGCCTCTCTGCACAGGACTGGCGGCGTTTCCATTTTAATCCTGACGCGCTTGCCGATGAACTGCGCGCGATGCTTGACGCCGCAGGGATTGATCTTTTTTTATCCACGGAATTTCACCGCGCGATAAGCAGTGACCGCGTAATAAGGACTGCTGAGCTGCACAGAGAAGGTCGTCAGGTAACGGTAAGCGGCAGATTTTGGATTGATTCATCTGCCGATATTGTTCTGGCCCGCTCTGCCGGCTGTGCCTCCTGGCTTGGTGAAGATCCCGTTCAACGATTCCAGGAACCTTCTGCACCATTGCAAGCCAGCCGATCAGTCAACGGCGTTTCTTTGATTTTTCGCATTGAAGCCGGAAACCCCGGAAATGAAGCAGATAGACCAACGCCCGGTAAACAGCTGAATGTTGCAGATTGGTCGACACGACAGCTTGTCAACAACCAGCCGGTTTCCTTTGTGACAAAAGAACCGGACGGAACACTTTGTTTCAATATGCTTCCGACCATGGAAGGGGCGCACTACCTGGCGCTGGGCGATGAAAAGGCGCTAGCAGTCTGCACAGCTCGGGTTTACCATTATGTCCGCTGGCTGCGAACCCAAAAAGGCATGTCTGGTTTCCGCTTGCAGTCCATTGCCCAAAGCCTGGGTGTGCGTGAGAAATATCGGCTGCAGGCGTGCTATGTCCTCCGTGAGCAGGACATCCTGCAGCCCTTTGGATCACAGACACTTTTTTCTGAAGCGATCGCCTTTGCAGACCACCCGCTTGATCTGCATGGTCAGGCCCACCACAGCATAGCCCGTCATGGCCTCTCCGAGCTGCAGCCATATGCCATACCCTATTCATGCCTGTTGCCCCGGGAAAAGGATAACTTCCTGGTTGCCTGCCGGGGTGCCGGCTTCTCGCATATCGCTGCATCCTCCTGTCGTCTGACCCGTACCATGATGGCGCTTGGCGAGGCTGCCGGCACTGCCGCAACCCTATGCCTGGCCACTGGTGAACCTGCACAATCGGTCAACAGGGCTCAGTTGCGTGATCGCCTGGCGATCAGACAACTGGAACAAGCGATCCGTAAACAGCAGCTGTCTCAAATTTCGAACGTCATGACAACCGATAAGTGAAGATGATGTGGCTTGCTAAACGTGATCAAGTCATGTACCGCAGCCAAACGAGAAAACAAAGGAGCGCATGATGAAAAAACTAGTGTTGAAAAACCGATATCTTGCCTGGGACGATGAAATCCCGTTTTTTTATCTGGGTGACACGGCCTGGGAGCTGTTCCATAAACTAGATCAGCAAGAATCGGAATATTATCTCCGTGAACGTAAAAGGCAAGGCTTCACAGCTGTCCAGGCGGTGGCTTTGGCTGAGTATGCAGGCTTGACGAAGGGCAACGCATATGGCAGATTACCTCTGAAGCTGCGGGACAACCTGCCTGATCCTGGGCAGCCCGACCTGGAGGGCCCGTATTCTTATTGGGAACATGTGGACTTCATCATTCAAGCCGCGCAAAAGCAGGACCTGTTCATCACTTTATTGCCCACCTGGGGTGATAAATTCAACAAGTGCTGGGGTGAAGGTCCGGAGATTTTCACACCGGAAAACGCTTATGTCTATGGCAAGTGGCTCGCTGACCGCTATCAAGATCAGCCCAATGTGATCTGGATGCTGGGCGGTGACCGGCCTCTGGAAGCGAAACACCGCCGTATCATGGATGCCATGGCCAGGGGAATCAGGGAAGCAGATAAAGATCACCTGATCACCTTTCATCCTGCCGGCGGCCATGATTCTCTTGAATATCTTGCTGATGCTGATTATATTGATTTTCATACAGCGCAGACCGGGCACAGTGTGGGAAAATGTTACGAGAGCGACGCGGTCATGCTGAACATGAGAGAGCGGTCCGGCAAACCCTACATGGACTCAGAACCCAGGTATGAAGACCATCCTGCCTGCTTTAATGAGAAGCTGGGCTACCACTGGAACGCGGATGACATACGACAAAATGCATACTGGAATGTCCTGGCCGGAGCCTGCGGGCATACATATGGCAATCATAACATCTGGTTTATGAACAACATTCCCGGCAGCTACCATACCAGGACCTGGCAACAGTCGCTGACAAGGCCGGGAGCGGAACAGGTCGCCCATGTCAAAAAGCTGCGCCTGTCACGTGATTATTTTTCTCTGGTTCAGGATGGGTCGCTTGTGCGCGAAAGCTATGCCGGCATCGGACATCTGGCAGCCGCCAGGGGCAAGGGCTACGCTTTTGTCTACTCACCGCTTGGGTTACCCTTCACGGTTAACCTGACAGGTTTCCAACAGGCTGAATATTTTAAGGCATCCTGGTTTGATCCGCGTACGGGCAGCGAGGTACTTTTCGCGATTCTACCGGCGGGGCATGAAGCAACAGTAGCTCCGCCGACACAAGGCAAAGGCTGTGACTGGGTCTTGATTCTGGATGCTCATCCCCAGGCTTGAGGATTTTCAGGGCGGCTTGTTTGTGACGATCAGCTTTTTGGCTGCTTCTGTTCATTGATGTTCGTCAGATGATCCGATGGCTTCAGTCAGGTGCCAGAACCTCCCGGACAAACCGGCTGTTTTCTGCGATCTGGTCTTTGTCGCGCTGAAAGACACCAACAATGACACAGTCATTTGACTTGATGTTGCGGAAAGCCTCCGCGAAATTTGCTTTGACGTCTGACGCGGTGGCACAACGCCTGGTTGCGCCCATGATTTTGAATGCCAGCGTCGGTTTGGACGTGCTGCGAATGGTTTCGTACATGATCGGGATATCCGCTTCGTCAAAAGGCTCATCGGTGTTGGCAATACCTGTCAGGGCACTGCTGATCCGCTGGGTTCGGGCCAGATCATAAACACAGGCCATGTAAAAATCGACATCCCACTGCTCCGCTTCACAAAGGCGAATGACCTCGGGTTTGTGTGTCCCAAGTCCGACTGGCAGACCACTGGCGCGCATGATTTTCAGCCGTTCTTTCAGTTCATCGATTTTGCCGGCCTGATAAAGATTGTCGGTGACAGAGCCATGGTGGTATATGGCGACCGCGCTGGGATCAGCGCTGATCTGGCGGATGTTGCCGGCGAAATTGGCAACCTCGCTGGCTGTCTGGGCGATCCAGTTAAGTTTTCCGCCTTCAAGCCTGAACTCACGCAGGATACGCATGATGTGCTGGTCAGCGCGCAACTGGACGGTATTAATGCCGCAGGCCACACAACGGTGTTATGCCTGCTTGATGTTTGCTGTTGAATAATAATCTCGCATGGCTTCATCCATCTCATGGCTGACATGGCTGTTGCCACTGAAAGGATTGCCGCCGATGATCAGGCGGGACATGCGAATACCACAAAAATCAGCGGTGGGTAGAAGTTGTGCCATCTTATTTCACCTCGTTGTTGTCAATGACGCAGGCCGTGATGATGGCGGCTTGCTTCAGGTACCGCCCAGGTAAGCTCTGCGCACAGCATCGTCATGCAGCAGTTCTTGTGCGGAGGCCGTCATGACGATGCGGCCAGTCTCCAGAACATAACCACGGTGGGCGATAGACAAGGCCATTTGCGCGTTTTGCTCAACCAGCAGAATCGTCGTGCCGGCATCATTCAGTTCTTTTATAATATCAAAAATCTGTTGCACCAGCAGGGGGGCCAGGCCCATCGACGGCTCGTCCAGCATGAGGAGGCTGGGGCGTGACATGAGCGCGCGGCCCATGGCCAGCATTTGCTGTTCGCCTCCTGACAAGGTACCGGCTTGCTGGCCGCGCCGTTCTTTGAGTCTCGGGAAATGGTCGTAGACATTTGCCAGGCTGCTTGCCATTTCTGCTATCGGACGGGTGTAGGCGCCCATTTCCAGGTTTTCAGAAACCGTCAGCTGGAGAAAGATGCGTCGTCCTTCCGGGCACTGAGCCAGACCGTTCGCGACGATTTTATGCGCGGGGACGCCCAGCATGTTCTGGCCCTGGAA
>JAAYLM010000037.1 GCA_012521915.1 Oscillospiraceae bacterium
AAGCTTATGCCTTGATGTGCGCCAGTGCCGGTAAACCAGTCTATGTTGAAAAACCCATGGCCCGAAACCACCAGGAGTGCCTTGAGATGATCGCGGCCTGCAACGAGGCTCAGGTGCCTTTGTTTGTTGCTTATTATCGCAGAGCCCTGCCGCGTTTTTTGAAGATTAAAGCACTCCTTGAAGCAGACACGCTGGGCTCGATCCGTCTGGTCAGCACCGTTAACCGGCAAATGCCGCTTAAGCCAGCCGCGACATTACCCTGGCGGGTCTTGCCGGAAATATCCGGCGGTGGCCTTTTTCTCGATCTGGGCAGCCACACGCTTGATATCCTGGATTTCCTGCTGGGTCCGATCTGCGAAGCAGAGGGTCATGCCTCAAATCAAGCCGGCCTGTATCCGGCCGAGGATATCGTGACGGGGAGCTTTGTCTTTGCCTCCGGGGTACAGGGTACTGGCAGCTGGTGTTTTTCTGCCTATGACCACCTGGATCTGATTGAAATCATTGGCAGCAAAGGGAAATTGTCCTTTTCCACATTTGGTTCTGAACCCATTGTCCTCACCACCAGCCAGGGGGAGACCCTGTTTCCTGTTGAAAATCCACAGCACATACAGCAGCCTTTGATCCAGACGATTGTCGATGAACTGAATGGATCCGGCAGATGCCCCAGCCATGGTGAAAGCGCTGCACGCACCAGTTGGGTGATGGACAGGCTGATTGCCGGATATGTCCGGCAGAAATAATACGGGATGGATCACGCTTTTTGCCGCTTAGGCCTTTCAGGATGCGCATCGTGTGGATTAGTGGGCGATGTGCATGGGTTCAAACAAGGCGTTCAGCCGGTTGGCCGGATCAAATAAATGGTTGAACTGTAGGGATTCGTAATCCTTTAGCAACGCGGATTGGGTTTCATCGGCAGCGTCATACGACAGGCGGTTGCCGGCTTTATCCATGAAAAAAGATGCTGTCATTACTGGAATTTCATTGGCCAGATCAGCCAGGAAGTAATGATAGGGAGATAGGTCAAGGCCAGTCTGCTGCATAAGCAGCGCAGCCAGAAAATTTGTACTGGTGGTATGGTCTGCTATTGTTTTAATAGCATAATTGGCCCAGATCAGATAAGGCACCTGATAACGGCGTTGTTGCAGGGTCTGGTCATCCAGACCATAGCTGTTTTCTGCGATCAGTCCCGCTACAACCGGGTCATGTGGCTGATGGTCGCCGAAGAAGAGAATTACAGTTGGCTCTGCAGCTGCTTTGAAATAGTCGATCAGTTCTTCCAGTGCGCGATCGCTTTCCTGGATCAAAGACAGATAATGCTCCAGGTATGTCGCGTTAGCCAGGGATTGCTCGACTTTGATTTCTGGTTTGAAGTTGCTGAACGTTCCGCCATAGCCACCATGGTTCTGCATGGTTACGGCAAAGACAAACAAAGGCTGACCGGCTTCTTTTTTTTCGTAGGCTCCGATTATTTCCCGATAAACTGACTGGTCGCTGATATATTTGCGAATGTACTTCTTGTGGGTGAAATCTTTAATGAATAATGCTTCGTCAAAATCAAAAAAATCATAGACTTCGTCGCGATCCCAGCCTCCGGGCGCGTAGGGGTGCATCGCTGTGGTTTTATAGCCAAGTTCTTTCAGCATCATGGGCAGAGAAGGTTGTTTATCATGAATAAATTGCTGGTAGGCAACACTGCCAGGCGGCAGGAAAGCCATGGAATCACCAGTGAGAAATTCAAATTCTGTTGTAGCCGTGTTGCCGCCTATGACGGAAACATAAAGATCGCCTCGAACGGTGTTTTCAGTGAGTGAACGAAAAAACGGCATATAATCCTCATTGGTGACAAGCTCGGATAAAACAGCAGGATCTGAAAAAGTCTCATTCATGATCACCAGAATATTGGGCTTTTCAATGAGGGCTGACGGTGCTTCTGATGAATTGTCTTCCATAAGGGCATCAATTTCATGAGCCAGCGTGGCAAGCTGGTTCTGTGAGTATTGTTCTGGCTCACTGACTTGAAGATAACGCAGGTTCATGAGAAAACTCGGTATAAAGCCATTCTGCTGGTACATGTAGCCAGGTGTGAACAAGGTTTCATTGAAATGGAACCTTTGTGTGAAACGCTCGTTTTGCAGAACCGCACCGCCAGAAAAAAGAAATATCAGGCAAACCAGACTGACCAGCAGCCGCGTTCGCCGTCCACGCAGCCGCAGACGAGCCATGAAAGCCAGACAGCAAAGCAGGGTCGCTGCTGCCAGCAGCAGCCAGTTGCGAGACGACCATGGCAGCTGATACTGGCCACTGACGGAAAGGCCGGTTTTCAAGGAAAGAAGGTCCCAGGGAAGGATCGGGTTGCCTCTCAGGACAATGACGGCATGGTTGGCATAGCCGACCATCAGAGCTGTCAAACAGCTGATAAGCACTGCTGTACCGCTCCGGCCGCTAACACCGAGCCAGAAGGTGAAATAGACCAGAAAAAAAGCTGCATTGAATAGCTGCATGCCGAAAGGGACCGTCCAGGGTTTTTGGGAAAAGCCTTCCAGCAGGTAGAAGCAGCTCATGGCAGTCAGCAGCATTAACGCAACACCGCGCAAGGAAAGTAAAGACCGGTGTTTGTCCAACGAAGGTGTCATGCGGCCTGCTCCCGGCCTGGATTTTTCAATAAAGACAGGCGACCGGGCGGCGGCATGCCGGCGGCTCTTGCTAAAGGTGTTACGGCATCCTGTTGATTTGTTTTTATGCAAAAAATACATAAAGTAGCTGTCCTTTTCATGAAGATTCACAGTAGATTATATCACCTGCAACAACGAAAAGACAGATGCCAAATAATCCGGCTTTCTGAATGCGGCCGATGTCAACGTATCTGCAGACTCTTTGGCTCTTCTGTGACGTTGTTCCTTTACTTTCGGTTCTGTCAAGCAGATAATAAAAGTGAATCATACAAAAGGAGGTCGATTGAATGGATATTAAAGGGAAAATCGATGAAATTGTCGCAAAAATCAAAAGTGACAAAACGCTGGCTGAAAAATTCAAAAAAGATCCTGTCAAAGCGATCGAATCGTTGATTGGCATGGATTTGCCAGATGATAAAATCAAGCAGCTGGCTGATGGTGTCAAAGCCAAGCTGGCAGCTGACGATGCAGGTGGTCTACTGGGTAAAGTCAAGAAGCTTTTCTGAACATGAGCAGACGACGGTCCCAAAAGCTTTCCCGTTCATTACGGGAAGGCTTTTTTCTTCCCATCCTGCTCCTGTATGTTACAATAGAAAGCACGGCACGGCCTGCTCAAAGGCCGCTTGAACCTTGTTTCATGCGATTTGTCTCACAACAAATTCGGGCGGATGCCCAGGCATTGATGAAAACACGAGGTAGCGACAATGAGAATAATCCTTGGTGGCGATGTGGTTCCGACTGATACGACTGTTCCGGCTTTTGTAAGGGGGGATACCGCGGCCTTGTTTGGCTCAGCGCTTGAATTGCTGCAAACCGGCGACAAGGTGATTATCAATCTGGAATGCGCACTGACCGCAGCTGACACGCCCATCCGCAAATGTGGCCCCAATCTGCGCGGTGAGCCGGCATATGCCCATGTTTTGCGGGCTGCCGGCGTGACAGATGTAGCTTTGGCCAACAATCATGTTTTTGACTTCGGTATGGCTGGCTACCGGGATACGCTGGCGGCACTGACCGCAGCCGGTTTACCTTATGGCGGTGTCGGTGAGAATGAAAAAGAAGCACGTCGTGCCCATCTCATCCGGATTCGAGATAAAGTGATCGCGCTCATCTCGGTTGCGGAGCACGAGTACAGCTACGCGCTGCCGGATCAGGCCGGAGTCTGGGGCTTTGATCCGTTTGAAACCATGGAGGACATTGCCGTGGCCCGCGATCAGTCGGACTATGTTATCGTCATGTATCATGGCGGCAAAGAACAGAGCCGGTATCCGTCACCCCGACTGCGTAAAGCTTGTCAGGCGATGGTCAGGGCAGGAGCGAACCTTATTTTGTGCCAGCACAGCCACTGCATCGGTGCCCGGGAAGCTTACAGGAATTCTGAAATCCTCTATGGACAGGGTAATTTCAATTTTGTTAAATATATTGATCATCCGCACTGGATGGAAGGTCTTCTGGTTCAGCTGGATCTGGACGAAAAGATGAAGGCCAG
>JAAYLM010000272.1 GCA_012521915.1 Oscillospiraceae bacterium
GTTACCCTGTCCCCTGTAAGTATTTTAATATAATTCTGCCTCAGTTTTCCGGAGATGTGCGCCATGATCTCATGACCATTTTCCAGCTTGACTCTAAAAACCGCGTTGGGCAGTGTATCGACGACAATCCCCTCAACTTCTATGACGTCTTCCTTTGACATCAAATTTCCTCCTTTAAACGATTTGCTCTTCTGTCGTTTCCGACATGCTTTCTCTTCTCTTTTGCTTATAGCGGCAGGCCTGGCACTTCGTATATTCGTCCAGAGTCTTGCTCAGCAAAGCATTTTGCTGACCTATATCGCCACGCTGTTCCAACTGGCAGAGCAGATCCTCAAGTGGCTCAGGTTCAATGGTCCAGACGTGGCGGATTTTCTTCTTTTTAGGCTTGTCAACCGGTCTATAACGGCCATCTGCCAGCCAGACATAATCTTCTTCAATCCTGCACAGCAGATAGAGACGATACTTGTCATGTCCCGCTTTCGACTGGACGATCATGCCCCGTCGCATACCGTGTCCATCTGCTGCTGCCAGTTTTTTACCACTGTTAACGCCCATGTTCTGATTCACCTGCCTGAAGCGTCAAAATCAGTGGGCCCTTCTCGGTTATCGCAAAGGTGTTTTCATAATGAGCGGATGGCTTACCGTCTGCTGTGACAATTGTCCAGCCATCTTCAAGCATCATTATTCTTCTGGTGCCCATATTGATCATCGGTTCCATGGCCAGCACCATGCCCGGTTCCAGCCGAAGACCATGACCACTCCGACCGTAATTAGGCAGATCCGGTTCTTCATGAAGATTTTTGCCGATTCCGTGCCCGGTCAACTCACGTACAACGCCGTAGCCGTGTTGCTCGGCACAGGTCTGCACGGCGGCAGATAGATCACCAAGCCTGTTCCCGGGGACGGCCAGCCGGATTGCTTCCCAGAAACAAGTCCGGGTGACCTCCACCAGCTGCGTGCTTTCCGGAGCGATCGTGCCGACAGCAAAGGTTCTGGCAGCATCTGCGTGATAGCCATTCAGATAAACACCCACATCAACAGACAGTATACTACCTTCTTCAAGCGTGCGCTTGCTGTTTGGAATGCCATGCACCACTTCAGCGTCAATAGAAGCGCATATCGCAGCCGGAAAAGGAGGCTGCCCATAACCAAGAAAAGATGGTTGCGCTCCGGCTTTGCTGATTTTTTCACGTGCGATCTTATCGAGGTCAGCCGTGGTGATCCCTGGTCTGATCTGCTCTTCAAGCACGCTTAAAACATCGGCTAAAATGTGTCCTGCCGCGGCAATCTGGTTGATTTCAAAGGCTGATTTCAAATGAATCATGGTTATCGCTCAACTTCGCTGTTGCGTTCTGCCAGTTTTTGCAGCGCCTGAGCGAAACAATCCTGGATGGTACCTTCATTATCAAGATCCAGCAGCAGTCCTTTTGCCTTGTAGTAGTCGATCAAAGGTTCAGTTTGCTTCTTGTAAACCATCAGCCTTTCTTTGACCGTTTCCTCCTGATCATCGGGACGCTGTTTGATTTCCCCGCCGCAAAGGTCGCAGATACCTTCGCGACGCGGTGGCATGTAAACAAGATTGTAGCCTTGTCCACAAACAGAACAGTGGCGGCGGCCTGAAAGCCGCTTCAGAATGGTTTCATCACGGACAACAAGGTTGAGTACAGCGGTCAGGGCGTTCTGCTTGATTACAGGAAGCCCGTCCAGTGTTTCCGCCTGGGGTATGGTGCGTGGGAAACCATCCAGAAGAAACCCTTTCACGCAGTCTGGCTGTTCCAGCCGGTCTTTGACCATATCAATGGTCAGATTGTCCGGAACCAGGGCTCCGCGTTGGATATAGTTCGTAACGGCAACACCCAACTGTGTTTTTTCAGCTATATGTTTTCTGAAGATATCGCCCGTGGAAATGTGCGGAACA
>JAAYLM010000273.1 GCA_012521915.1 Oscillospiraceae bacterium
GCTGATCTCTATCTGGGCCTGGGCGGCATCCCGCGTGCTGGACTACGCCCTGAAGGAAGCAAAGCGCGGTATGCCGCTTGATCCTGCCAGAGCGGCTGTTATCGGACACTCGCGCTTGGGTAAAACAGCGCTCTGGGACGGCGCCAATGATCCCAGGTTCAATTATGTGATCAGTAATGATTCCGGGTGCTCAGGAGCTGCTCTGACTCGAGGCAAATCCGGTGAAGACGTCGAGGCAATCACACGGGTTTTCCCCCACTGGTTTTGTCCGGCCTACCGGCAGTTTGCGGGCAAACCCGGAGACATGCCTTTTGATCAGCATTTCCTGCTGGCCGCAAGTGCGCCCCGCCATGTCTATGTCGCCAGCGCGGCAGGAGACAGTTGGGCTGATCCCGACGCTGAGTTTCTTTCAGCCTTCGCCGCCAGCGAAATTTACCAGCGGCTGGGCATCACCGGCCTGGTCACCCCGGATCGCCGGCCGGCTGATGATTGCCTGCTGACAGAGGGCACCTTAGCCTATCACAGGCGCCCGGGACTGCATTACCTGAGCCGCACAGACTGGCAGCGGTTCATGGCTTATGTCAGGCGGTGATCCATTATGGCGGTCATCGGAATGATCACAGACAGCCATTATAATCGGCAGATCCAGTATGGTTCCCGTTACTGCCCTGACTCACTTGTAAAACTGCAGGCAGCTTTAGCCGTTTTCCGGACAGCGGGTGTTGATCTGGTCATTAATCTTGGCGACAGCCTTGATTGCCATGGTCTGATGCATCTTGATGAGGACAGTCTGGCTGACCTGCAGGAACTGCTGGCTTCTGCTTCTGTACCGGTCTACTCTGTCATGGGCAACCACGACCTGGAACTGCTGGACAAAGCACATTTTTGCCGTGCGTTCGCTTTACCGTCCCTGTTTCCCCTGTCGTTTAACCATGGCAACTGCCATATTATCCTGCTTGATGCGGCTTTCAGCGAAGACGGCCAAGACACCTGCGGTCCACAGTGGGACTGGAGAGACAGCTGGATACCGGCGGAGCAGATTGCCTGGCTGCAGGCTGACCTTGCCGCCAGCACACACCCCTTCAATCTTGTCTGTGTCCACCAGAATCTGGATATCCGTGCCACAGAAGGCCCTGAAGATCCGCATTGTATCCGTAACGCCGCAGCCGTCAGGACAGTCCTTCAGGATAGCGGACGCAGGATCATTGTCCTGCAGGGCCATTATCATCCGGGTATGCGGCAGCTGCAGCAGGGCATCCCCTATCTGACCCTGCGTGCCATGTGTGAAGGGCCAGGGCTGGAAAATAACGCGTTCGCCATCCTGCGTACAGGGGATGACGGCACTGCCTGTTTCACCGGTTATGCCCGGCAGGACAGCCTGGTTGTTTTCGATGATTGTTAACCAGCCGCTTCATTTGCTTTGCGCGTAGCGGGCTTTAGCCTCGATAATCAGGTCGATCGCTTCAAAATGCCTGTGTTTGCGCTCATAGACCGTTGGTTTCCAGACCGTTTGAAAGAACCCGCGCAAGCGCGTCTTGTTCAACTGCTCAAGGGCAAAATCAATGGTATCCGGGAAATTATTGGATTTTGACCAGTTGCTGCCCGTTGGCACCTGTTCGTAACCGTGCTCATCCAGTAATCTGTATGCATTGATATAGCGTTCGTTGTCCGGATGACCGTCAAAAAAGCTGCTGTAGAACCAGTTGCTTTGCAAGACCGATTTAGGCATGCGATCCAGAAAGAGTTGAGGATGATTCCAGATGTAGTCTGACCAGACCCAGGGGCGGACGCCTTTCTTTTCAATCTCTTCCAGATAGAAAAAGAGATCATGCCACCACAGATCGCCCTGACGGACCAGCGCATACAGGTAATTGCGCTGGTGGTTGCTTGTCTCTTCATCCATGCCGATGTGAAACAAGGGCGGACGGTCAAACAAATCAATCACTTCATGGATGAGATCACGGCAGACCTGATAATACAGGTCGGAAGAAACACAGCGGGCATAGGGGCCCAGCCACTCATCATGTGCAGCCGAAAAATTCAATTTTGGTATCGGTTGCAAGCCCAGAGCGCGTATTCTGGCAAGCTCTTCACGCAGCTTTTCGACTGTCCAGGCCCCTTTTGAAGCGATTTCCGGATGGCTCTTGTACTGCACGCCTTCTCCAAGATCGATAACCACGGTTGTCGCACCCGCAGCAGCCAAACGGCTCATAACCTCATCCCAGACAGGTTTGTCAAACCTGAGTGTCTCGCTGGCATTGATGTATTCTCGGCCATTCGGCGCGTCTTTTTCCTGCCACATGTTATAGCCCAGATGAATCAGATAAGCCCACATCAAGTTGTCATTTTTTGCTAAGTCATTCATGATGAACTCCTCTCTTGCTTAGAATGTTATCCGGCCACCAGACGTGTCGCATGCTGACGACGACGCAATCAGCCTCCTTTCTTTCTAGGGTTATACCCGGTTTTCTTTTTATGATGTTTTCACCAATCTCCCTGCCTTTATCCGGACATGGGCAGACATGTTTTTGTTATGCTGATAAAGCATGTCAACTCACGTTTTTCTATAGGTGCTGCGTCTATCCCTGACGCATTCCATCACGTCCACTGATTGAAGACAGGTCGCCAGGTTGCAGTCAGAAAATCTGCCTGCCTGGATATCGTCAAAAAACGACCTGTTTTCATCGTAAAACCCGTTGCTGACAAAGGTCTGGTCTGAGTCGGCCAGTTCTGCACCGGAGAGATTTAAAACAATACGATTCTTGTTCAGATGCAACAGCTGACCGGGTGAATCCAGAGCACCCCAGACAGGCAGGCTGACAAACAAGGAGTGATCATACACATTGATGCTGGCCCGCTCAATCACGGTTCCGGCAACAGGACAAAAACTCAGTTGTGACACAGCTCCGGACTGGAACATAGCATTCATGTAGATGTTGACTGTGCCGGGTTTCGCAGCAGCAACCTCCTGGTAGGCAAAATCGATGTGGCTGTAATCTGATCCGGCCAAGTGCCTGACCATGTCTATGCCATGAATTGCTGTTGTGGAAAAATCATCATCTGTCCGGCCGCTGCGGAAAAATTCATACTTGATATAGTTGATGTCACTGTTCTTCCAGTAGCAATCCAGTATCTGTTTCAAGCGAACAGCAAGGGGGAAATACCTTCTGTTAAAAGCGACCTGATTGGGAACTTTCTTCTTGTCGGCTGCTTCGATCATCTGCATCGTTTCCCGCCTGGTCAGGCCTGGCGGTTTTTCCAGCATCAGGGGATACCCTTTTTCCAGGATGCGCACCGCAAGACTGCAGGTCAGCTCAACCGGCGCGATCAGGCAAACAGCATCCGGTTCCTCCCTGAGCAGCATTTCATCCATATCCGTATCATATTTTCTGAACCCAAAATGATTGGCATAGTCACGGGCCTTGTGTTCCTGCCGGTCACAGCAGGCAGCAAGAACGACCTGGTTATGCTCGCCGGCATATCTGGCATACGATGGTCCGTGAAAAAGTGTTGAATGACTGCCACAACCCACAATACAGATTTTAAAGGACATTTTAACCCTGCTTTCCTTATCCGTCTGGCCAAACGTCCACAATCGTAACGCCACCAGGCTGCAGTTTAACCTCAAACCGACTCATTGGATCTTGCTTCCCAGTATAAAGATGAGCCAGTTTCCCGCTGGCCTGATCAATATAACGAGGTGGCAGAATCGGAAATTTACTGATGATCTTGACATCCCGGACGGGTACCTTGTATGAGACAAAGGCTCTTTGATAGTGGTCTGCGTTGTCATTAAACAAGAATAGCCTGTGCGCGCCATGCTTCAACCGGAGTGCGATGAATGGCTTGTCTGCTGTGAAGGGGATAGCCATAACATCAAGGATCACATCAGCTAAAGCCTGTACAAAGCCGCCGGTTACTTTCGCAAAAGGCAAGGTGTCAATCAGTGTATAGGTGAATTCCTGAGCATCTTCCGGCGCGCCTGACAGATTGGGCCGGCCATCATCGATGCTGCAGCGTGCGACGGCCTTCCGCTGTGTTTCAGGGGAGACGCGCGCGCCTAATACAAAAGCGGTCATCGGCCAGTCACTGAATGGGTCCGTCATTTGAAAAGAGGGTTGTAACCCATAGCGGGTAAAATCAAATTCCGGACAGGCCAGAGCCACCACAGCCCCGCGATCATAGCTCATCACTTTTTGCTTTTCATCTCCAGAGAGAAGATCAAAGTCAGGTACGATCAGTGTGCCGCTGTACTGATCCAGGGCCTCCGATCTCAGCGCTGCACTGCAATGAAGCCCTGCTTTGGCCAGTTCATAAAACAGTTTAAACGGTGTCCAGCGCCTTGTGTGAATATAGGCCGGCAGCATGGCCGAATAGGCTTCATCAGACCAGAGCATGGCCGGTGACAGGCAACACGCGACGTCAGCGGATAGGGCAATATCCGCACGATCATGAAGCCAACGCCAGTCCTGGTGCTTGATCCCATCACCAAGGCAGACAAAATATCCGTCCAGCGCACGGGATGTGCCGGATCTGTCAATAAGTTGATAAGCCATCATTGTATACATGTCCCGCTCCAGCAGACACGGTGCATGGTGCATGACATCCCATTCCTCTGTAGCGTCCTGAACGCCAAGCATGGAAATCAGATGGCCTTTGGGCAGATGGGCGGCTGTCAGAGGCGCGATGGCCATGTAACGGTGGAAATAATACGGCCGATCAATATTGCCCGCCATGTAACAGCTTGTTGGCAGAATGTTCGCGCTGATATAGTCGACACCGGCCTTGACAATTTCAGCCAGGTCAATGCCAATACAGTAAAGTGTCTCGAAAGGATCAGTGCAATACATGCCAAGAACGATGACTTCTTTCTCCAAAGCATGGACACGGTCGCACAGCTTTCGGAAAAACCGCACCCAGCGCCAGGCATTGAACCTGATCCACGCTTCCCTGCAGTGCTTCCAAATCCAGTCAGCTCTCAATGTTATCGACGCCGGATCATCAGAACCCAGTGAGCACGTGATTTCCGGAGCTAATGTCGTCTTGCTGTGGTCAAGAAACTGCGTTACAAAATCCGTCGAAAAATCGATGCTGTGCAGCATCCCTCCGGCAGGCGGACACAAACCGTCAGCCAGATGAACGCCTTTCAGCTCATAATCAACCAGCGTCTGGCAAAGCTTATCGATAAAAAAATCTTCATAATAGGTTCCATCACGGAAACGCTTAAGCAGAAAATGGCCGCGTCTTGGTTCGTCACCGCGGCCGTGCCGGTGGATCTCAGGATGATCAGTGATCCACTCTCTATGAAATGCGTTGTTCAACGTTGAACCCATAATGCTGGCATATAAACCCGAACCTGCCGCTTTCAGGTTTCTGGAAAGCTGGCGCAGGTCATGGTTGGTCCAGGGCTGCCGTTTTCGCTCAGCGTTTTGCGGAATACCGTAATAAGCACAAACATCAGGCGGTAAAACATATTTTTCACTCATGCCTCTGTGCTGGTGCACAAAATCAGCGTGGAACAGCAAGGCACAGACGCCATCCGGGACAAAACCGGTTTGTTCCAAAAACCTTTTGGCGCCACAATCCGCGTCATCACGATCAAAGCCCAGTAATTGCATCCAGATGAACATCTTATCTGCCATATTGATCTGTTTCCTTTCACAAAAGGGCCTGGTAACCACGTTCTGTTTTCCAGGCGTCAATCAAAGGGACGATAAGTCCAGATAATGGCTTGTACCCGTCTGCCGTCACAACAAGGCTGGTTTCAATCCGGTTGGAACCATCTTCATGGCCAAAAAGACTGATATCGGTGTTCACTGTCATGTTTTCCAGAAAAATAT
Organism: Oscillospiraceae bacterium; assembly: GCA_012521915.1. Taxonomy (GTDB): domain Bacteria; phylum Bacillota; class Clostridia; order Saccharofermentanales; family UBA5734; genus JAAYBY01. The sequence continues at coordinate 5,841 of JAAYLM010000273.1, forward strand.
CCCGGGTCTGCTCGTTGGGATAAGGTGATTCCGCCTCAGATAACCCGCAGCCATGCAGAGGCGGGTACAAATCGTAAGCCGTCATGTGCGTTTCCGCGAAATAAGCTTTCACCGCCTCGACCAGTACATGCTGTTCAACACCGGGCTTCAGATGCTCCAGTGCTTTTTCATATGATCCGATCAGGATATCGATGAGCCTGATCTGTCCGGCATCGGGCTTGCCAACCACAAAGGGAAAGCCAAATGACGCGATATAACCTTCGTACTGCACCGCCAGCGCGGCCATGACCATCTCATTTTCCAAAATGATTTTTCCCGAAGCACGGCCGATGATGGTCTTGACCCGCTCGCCGCTGGTCACCAGACAAAAGGGCACATGCTCCGCGCCATGGATCATGGCCTCGCCTATGGCAGTACCGGCCAGTTCCAGTTCAGTCACACCTGGCTGTGCTGCCCTCATCAGGGCCAGGTAAGCCTGATCCGCGATTTTGGCTGCCCTATCCAGACATTTGATCTCGTCGCCTGTCTTAACCAGCCGGAGCTTGCTTAAGACCGGGCTGGCATCTACAATGGCTGCGTCTTCCAAGGCAGCCGACAGCGCGTCGAGCAGGGGTTTCGGCATATCTTCCAGGCCGGACACGGCTACGCGCCTGAGCGCACCATGTTGACGCATGTCGGAAAACACTTCCCCAAACGAGGTATAGTTTGCAAACGGGTAGTCTATCTCATCAGGGACTGTTACGCAGGTGAATTCAGCTATCAGGCGGATATCCTGCCAGGCACTCATTTCCCGGCACATGAGTTCACCCTCCGGCGCGCCCAGGATTAACGGCTCACCTTCCAGAGGAATCACAGCCGCGCCTCGTTCAAAGACCGGCCAGACATTGCTGATGTAACGCAAATTTTCTCTGCGATATTCATCGCCATATACGAAACAGGCATCAATGGCATGCCGGCGCATCCATTCCTGCAGATTCCTGACCCTCTGCTCAAACGCATTCTCATTAATTTTTACCATGACCATCACCTCTCTGTTTGCTGATCCCGTTTACTGTTCCAGGATCGGTTTTCTATCCATAAGCGGGATCATTTCGTCACAAACGGTTATGTCCGTCACCGACGGGTGGAAATTGATTTTGTCGCATCAAAGCCGAAGCTCGAAAACCTCCATGCCGCGCCCCGGTATACGGGCGGAAAACGTTGATCCGCTGCATTCAACTTTATAGCCTCGATATTTTGTCAGACAAGTTATTTGTTGTATCGGCAGATGCATGTCAACAACAGGATGGTGATAAAAGTAATCCTCATTGCCAACTGCGATTTTCCATGTTTTTTCGGCTGTCTTAACAGCGATCATCTGGCATGCCGATCTTTTTTGACTGCGATCAGGCGAGGACTTGATATCAATCCGTGGGCTGCCGGTTCTCCTTATGATAAGATCGGCACAGGTTTGATAAAAGGCGTTTGAAATCGGCTGAAAATGCAGTGGATGGGTCCAGAGCGCCTGTAAGGGCTCCCGTATTGTGCGCGGATTGACATCATACGGCTCCTTGTTCTCAAGAATAACAGTCTCCTGCGCAAGCGTGACAGGTGTGGCAAACAGAACCATATCGCCAAAGGTGTTCTTTTCAACAGCCAGCGTCTTTTTAGCGGACCGGTTCGGCAGATCTGCCTGATCCATCTGCCCTATAAAATAAAGATCCCCGCCCTGGTATGCCGCGATTTTCTCCTGGTCAGAAGGCGACATCAGGTCATAATTCGACACAAGAACCGGCCCGGTCAGATGATCAAGATGCTCAATTCTGGTGATTGCGTTGACTGGGGCCCTGGCATAGAGCAGTTCCGCTACGATCTTGTGTGTTGGGGTTCTTCTGCTTTCTAGAAAAGCATTGATCTCCTGATCCAGACATGAATCAGACCAGACCAGCGTCAAGCCGCTTACCGCAAGCACCTCTGGCGTATAGCCAACATTCCAGTTGTTGCGGATAAACTGCCAGTCAGACGCCTCAAGGGCATCGGCCAGGCAAAAAAGCGGTCCCTGGGTAACCGGCGTCCAGCGTTGACCGGTCCATATGAACGTATTGAGATTGCTGATCACATTGCGGGTCATCGCTGTCGGCATATGCTCCAGCACGCCCCATTGCTCCATCGTATCATGTACACTGGCCAGGTTGAGAAGCTGAAGACGCGGCATGGCCGCTCTGTTCAGCATGAGCGCTGTAAGAAAGGCGTCATGCGTCTTATTTCTTTGTTCTTCACTCATCTGGTAATGATTGTCACGGGAAGACAGGATGGGCAGAACATCAGACATATCCTCAACAATACAGCCGTCAATGCCCGTGCGGGCAATACAGCGGTAGTCTATCCCATAACGGTAGATCGCCTCGAAAGGATCGCGTGTCCAGGCGCTGTTAAAAAACGCTTGCTTGTCACTGGCGTGCAAACGGCGGACAAACTTCTCGAAAAACCGCGTCCAGCGCTGTACATGAAAGGCGATCCATTCTGCTTTCCTATACTGCCAGATCCAGTCGGCCCGCCGACGCAGCATCAGCGGATCGGCGTCGCAGCAC
>JAAYLM010000274.1 GCA_012521915.1 Oscillospiraceae bacterium
GTATCATAGGAACGCATGATGATAAGCTTCATGAGAGCCTTTGCAGCATGCTGGACGGGTCACACAGCACATTTTTCTCTGACAACAACATAACAGATTTTCAGTCTTCTCTTCTTCATACGCAGCTCGACAAACTGGACAAGGAAATTGCCACGCGAGAGCACATGGCAACCTATCTCGATACCGGTTTAAAGCAACTGCCTTTCGTTCGTCCCATGCGCCGGGACAAGGCTGTGACCATTCATGCCCATCATCTGTACCTTATGCGCTTCTGCAGTGAGCGTCTGGCTGAAAAGGGTCTGTCCCGTGATATGCTGATTCGTGCCATCCAGTGTGAAGGTATACCGTTATCCAGCGGTTATATGCCGCTTTATTCCTTTCCCTGCGTCACTTCATCACGTGTTCATAAGATGATTGGATGTAAAATTGATAACCGGCCTCTCCCGCACTGCCAGACAGCTTCGTATCGGGAAGGCGCCTGGTTGCCTCAGTCGTTGCTTTTATCAGATGAAATCGGGATGGATGATATCATAAACGCGCTCATCAAGCTATGGGAGCATGCAGAAGAGCTGGCGGACAAGCTCAGGGGGACCGGACAAAGATGATGGAACGAATAAGACAGATTCTGGATAGCGGATCCTGGGGAACAATCGGGCCTTATTCACAGCAGGCGGCAGCATTGTTGGCGCACCAGAGCGATGCTAAATACGCTCTGCTGACTCACAGTGCCGGTTCCTCACTCGAAGCCCTGTTACGCTCAGTCGGTGTATGCCATGGTGACCGTGTTCTGGTACCTGCCCACGGTACGCGTATTGTGACACTTTCTCCAAAGCTGACTGGTGCACAGGCCGTCACATGTGGCCATCTAGGGCGTAAGGTGTCTTTGTCGGATGTTGAAACAGCTGTGCATGACAAGCCTGAAATGAAATGCGCTGTTCTGGAATATGGCCGGGCAGACCAGCTGGATGAAATTTATGCCTTTTTTCAGGCAAAGAAAATCGTATTGATACTATGGTCCGGCGGTAACCTGTTTGCGGAACACAAGGATCAATCTATTTGTCGTTGGGCAGATGCGGTTGTCTATTCCTTTGCTGAAGGCTCAGTTATTTACGCCGGAAATGCCGGTGCCTTGTTAACCAATTGTAGAAAAATCTTTGAGGGTGCTTTTGCTGCACACAACTGCGGACGCATACCAGGAGAAGGCGCGACCCTTGAGTTTAATGATGCGATTGGCGGCAACATGCGTATAACAGAGTGGCAGTCAGCCATTATTTTCGAGAAGCTATCTGAACGAGCCGCAGATAAACGGTAAAACGAATGAGTGGTCGGCCATTGATCAATCGATTCGGACAGCTGTGCATGGTGCCCATCAAACAAAGGGAAACGCAACAGGATAATCCTTCTCACACACTTGTTTTACCATATTTTATCGCGTGAGTCGGGCATACTTGCTGACAATTGGTGCATTGATGGCATAAGGCTGTATTGATTTTAGCTTTATGTTTTTCGCCGGAAACAACAATTGCTCTGGATGGACAGACTTTTTCACATCGTTTGCAGCCGATGCAGGCGTCAGAATCGACGTTCTTGGATAAGCGCGCATGTCTGCCGAACACTTTTTGCAATGCTCCAAACGGACAAATAAGATTGTGAAAGACTTCCGGCTTGTATCTGAGCGTAACCAGAACGGACAACGCCAGCCATAAAGGCAGGACCGGCAAGTTGATTTGCAGGACTCTTTTCGACAGCAGCATAAGCGCCAGGCTGATCAGCAGAGCGATCCAGGCAAAAGAGCCCTTTTTCAACCACTCAGGTGTTTTGTCAGTCTGTATTTTCAGGCGTTTAGACAGCCATGCCGCAGGAATCATCATTGTATTCATGGGGCAGATATACCCACAGTATATTCTGCCGAAAAAAAGTGCGGCGATAAGACTTACCGCAAAAAAGGCTAGCCACAACATGACGTTCACTTTTATCAACAAGAAAACAAAGAGCAAAAGAAACAAGATACGAATGATGTGCGCTCCATACTTCATGATACATGCTCCTCATCTAAAATAATTGCTTTTGACGGACACTTGTCAACGGTTCTTTGAATAGCTTGAAAATCTTTTATTTTTTCCGGCATTTTTATGACAACAGCTTTATTGCTGTCCATCGCATAGAACTGAGGTAAAAGCTTGACACAAAGCGCACAGCCAATACAATATTCTTCTTTTATTTCCAGCGTTGCTTTTGTTTGCCTGTCGTCAGGCAGATCTTTTTTCTTAACAATCAATCTGGTGATGTATGCCATGAACAGGATCGCTATAACCGTTAAAATCCATCTGACAAGCATGAAATCAACACCCAGGAACTTTGCCTCGTTGGCAAGCATCGGAACTTTAATGACCGCCCATGCGCTGAGTATAATGACAATATTTGATACACTTGCACCTTTACTGAGCAAGCTTTTACTGATTGGAAACGCTGCATAAATCGGACCAGCGGAAATGCTTCCCAGCAGCAGAGCAAGTACATTGCCTTTAAATCCTGATTTTTCGCCAAAACCCTGCATGATCATGGCTTTGGGAACGAGCGCGTCTATAACAACAGTGAACAAGAAAATTACTGGCAAAACTTGGAACATCTCCAGAAGATAATAGAGGCTGTTGCCAACTGATTTTTTTGCCATTTCTGGCGATATGATGAGTAAGACAAGATACGCAAGCGCAACAAGTGCAAGCAGTTTATTCTTTTTCACGATGGAGATCATTTTCATAAAATCACCCCCATGGTCAGTGCAATCATGACAGCAAAACCAAAGCTTAACGCATTTCTGGTAACCGCGAACTTTGTGCCAAACGCTTTCTTTTCCAGCGGAAAAGTAACCATGCCGACCATTGTAAGCGTCGTTAGAAAGGCAACAGCCGGAACAATGCTGGCACCGACATCAACAAGAGAGCCCACCAGAGGAAAAGCAACAAATGCCGGAATAAGCGTGATACTGCCAACCACTGCAGAAACAATGGTTGAGATAAAGGTGTTAGCCGACCCTAAAACTTGTCTTATCGTTTCAGGCGGGATGAGCGTTATCACAAGGCCTATGAGGAAAATGATTGCTATAATTTCTCCCAGCATATGACCCATCATGCTCTTCGACTTTTTCATCGCCGCAACTGTTTTCTTCTTGTCTTTTATGAAAGAAACAACAGTGAGGATAATCGCAATGATCCAGAAAACAATTGTAAATATATCCATACTTAACCTTTCCGCATATTGTTGTTTTTATATTATCGTGATAACCTATGCGAAAGGTGTTACCTAAGTAACACTGCACACAGCTGGTGCTTATGAAAAAACATTTGCCGCTTATACTGTCTATTGATTTCTTAAAAGCAATCAACCCGCAGGACATTGCGTTATTTCTGAACGAAGGCTGCTTTAAAACAATAGAATATGGCAAAAACAACATCGTTCATTTTGTTGGTGATGTGTGTTCAAAACTGGAGATTCTTCTCTCTGGAAAAGTGGTCATTGAACGCATTGATGAGTCAGGTAACCTTATGTCTATTGCTGAGTTCTTCCGTGGTGATATTCTAGGCGGCAACCTCATGTTCTCCAGAAATCCCTTTTATCCGATGACGGTTACAACCAGACAGCCAACCATAATCCTTGAAATAACGAAGGTGCGGCTGTTTCAATTATTTTCGGACAACCATGATTTTTTGAAGCGTTATCTGGCGTATGTATCAGATCACACGGTCATTCTAGGCGACAGGATTAAACACTACGTCAACAGGACAATCCGGGAAAGCATTCTGAGTTACCTTGATTATGAGTGCAAAAAACAAGATTCGAACTTGATCAAACTGACCATGACGAAAAAGGCCTTGGCCGAAAAAATCGGTATTCAGAGGACATCTTTATCCAGAGAACTGGCCAAAATGAGAGATGATGGCTTGATCACTCTCGATTCAACGAGCATCCGATTGTTGAAACACGAGAAGGGTTGAGCCATCTGATGAAAAGGAGGCGCTGTGGTCTGGCCACAACGCCTCCTGTTTAGAGGGCCGATGAAATTTTTGCAAATAACCTTTACAGATCGATCATATGGACGGTCGCGATCCGATCAGCAGAACCAATCGCCAGCGTCTTTTCGTCAGGAGACAGGACAATGCTCGAAAGGATGTTGGATTCCGTTGGACGGTAGAAGCCAGCGCTGTTATAGCTCAGGATACCCAGCTGACGCAGACCTTCATCGTCATCATAGTAAAACACATAACCCATATCTTCTTCATCGCCTGCCACACCCCACAGCTTTGTACGCGCGGCATTGGTACAAAGGCAGCGTACCGGCCCATATGCGACTGCGTTGCCCAGCGAATAGACTTTACCTTTTGGTGAAATAATCGCCAGCAGCGCATCCTGGGTACCGACAATGGTTCGCCCGCCATTCCAGGCAATCTGCGCGGATGCTTTCGCGCGGTAACGACGTCCTGTGGCTTCCGGCAGGACGACCGACTCGTCCAGTGTAACCGGTCCGGGCAGGATGCTTTCACGCAGCCATTTGCGGTATGATTCGGAAACAGCAGCAAAGTCTTCACGGGACAGGAGCTCACGACCTTTGATCTTAAAAACATATACAGCCTGATCAAAGTCACCCGCAGCCCCTGTAACTACATGCAGCACGCTATCAGCGTCGAAAGCCATACCGATGACTTTAGAATCTTCGATACGGTCGCAAAGCTGGCCGGGTTTCCCGATCTCACGCCAGATGCGGATCGGATAAGCAGAATCAATCGGAAACGCCTGGAAAGGGTTGTTTTCTGTATTCTCTTCGCCTGCGGTGTTCTTGCTGGCACGCTTGACATCACGGATCCGCAATTCTTCTTCAGTCATTTTCACTGGATAGAATCTGTCGTGCGTCGCGACCGGACCGGGTTTATACATATGTTTGCGGAACTCTGGCAAGTCGATGCGCACCACGTCCGGTCCTTCTGCACCAAAACCATGACCAACATTGACGATATAGAGAATATCGCGGATCTTGTCGCAGGCCATTTCAGTCGAGCGGTTGTGGACATAGCCCGGTGTGCCGACCATACCGAGCAGTTCAGGTTTCCCGCCGCCAGTGATGTCCCAGCGACACAGGTACTGACCCGGGGCATACTTGACATCTTCATCGGTATCGCGATGACGCACACCCAGCACATACCAGAGAACGCCGTACTTGTCCATGGTCATGCAGTTGTTGCCTGTCGCTGATTTATCATTCAACGGTTCAACCAGATCTTCAACCTGCTTACCGTTTTTATATGGCAGCAGATAGCCTGCCGATGTGATCTGGCGGGTCGCAAAATCAAGTTGAAACAGATCATAAGCATAGGGATGGAACATGTACAGGGATTTGCCATCCAGCGAGTTTTCCGCCTGTCCCAGATAGCGGTACCAGGTATTGTTGATGAAACGGCCGGGATATTCGGGAACGGTAAATCCGAGGTCAACCAGTTTATTGGCTTCGGTGTCGATCATAAAGTAATAGCCTGACTTTGTGCAACCGTAGATATTGCCGTCATCCCCCAGTGTCAGGCGGAAGCAGAAAACTTCGGCAGCTTTGCCCAGATCCTTGGTGACCCGCCGTGTCTCCAGATCAAAGCTGTACACATGACCGCGCATAAAGCCGATCATATAGAGGCGGCGGTGTTTGGGATCGTATTTCGCACCATAGATGCTCTCATGGGGTACAGGTGTCCCCCAGCTTTCCGCGTGACCGGTCTTGGGATCA
>JAAYLM010000275.1 GCA_012521915.1 Oscillospiraceae bacterium
CTGCGGAGCCGTGCTCCTCAGCTTGTCAAACAGCAGCACCTGAAAAGCCTACCCGCTCTACGGGGTGAAAAAGTTGTTTTCTAGCTGATTTCTTCATCTCCGTGCTTCAGCATCCATGCGACAGCGACATCATATGCTTCGTAATCCAGGTCAGCCATGGTGTTGGTGTGCAGGACGATCCCTTCCACTTCTCCCTGGACAAGCAGCTGATGATAGCGGTCAAGCTGCCACTGGACGGCTTTCGCTGTAGCTTCTTTATGCTCACCGAAATTCCACAGGTACAAGCCCAGCATGCGTCGCTTCCCAGCGGTCAAGCGTTTGAAAATCTCAAATTTTTCTTCAAACAGCACAACGTCTTTTTCCTGCCATGTCCACATGATAATGCCGTCAAAAGTTCCAATATACGGCTGCAGCCATTGATCTTCCTTCTGGTCAACACCAAACTCATGGGTGTAAAGGACCATCCACATATCCAACGGACGGACTTCATTCTGGTGCATGCGCTTGTTCACGGCCTCAAACCGTTCAACGGGCACCGGCTGAGTTTTGCGCTGGCCGACGAAATCATCAAAGACACCACAGGTGATGTTGGGGAATTCCTTAGCATTCTCGATCAGGCTTTCCAAGGCCAGTGAAGAGGTCGCCGCGTTGTCGATCGACCAACCCACCTGCTGCAGCGCCCGAAAAGACTTGTTGTACTGGCGCGGATTCACCTTCACACCCACCGGAACCATGAAAGTGTTCTGCACACCCAGATAAGATGCGCCTTCCATAGGCGTCATGCGCGAATGCCTGTAGTTCCCATATTCATTGAAATAACGATTCTCCGGGTGACCCCAGAGCCAGAACCTGTCACGAACCTTAGCCATCGTCTCTCTCCTTTACCTGTTTTTTCTGTGTCGGTCTTTCATCATCCATTGGGATGGGCCTTCTGCTTCAATATAGCACGAATCAGAAAAGCAGACCAGTTGCCGGATCCTTGTCCAGTCCTGTTGATATCACCAGCGTCCTGGCGTGACCCGGTTCCTGCTTTATTGTATAATGATCCCATATAAACGGGCCTATAACGATACAGCGTAAACAAACTCAAGAGGTGATGACGATGGAGAAAGCTCAGCCACGCTATAGAATTCTCATGACAGACTGCATTTTTCTTGATCAGGATATCGAACGCCATGAACTTGAGGCTATTGATGCTGAGCTGATTCTGGCACCGGCACAGGACGAAGACACGCTGGTCAGCCTAGCAAATGATGTCGACGGCATGATTGTGACTTTCGCGGAGATAACAGAACGGGTTATCAATGCATGCCGGAAATGCCGTATCATCGTCAGAACAGGTATCGGCTACAACAACATCGATATAGAAGCGGCCAGCGCACGGGGTATCATGGTTGCGAACATCCCTGACTACTGCATCGATGGAGTGGCAGACCACACCATGGCATTGATCTTGTCCTGCCTGCGCAAAACGGTTACTTTATCTGCTTCCGTTAAAAGTGGTCAATGGAACATCAACCTGGCCAGGCCGATTGCCCGTTTCAACACATTGACAGCCGGGCTGGTCGGTTTTGGCAACATAGCCAGGGCGGTAGCCAGGCGCTTGCAGCCTTTCGGCATCTCGGTAGCCACTTATGATCCCTATGTCAGTGATGAACTTGTTGAAAGCGCTGGGGTGGAAAAATTTCCGTCCCTTCTGGAACTCGCCCGCAAAGCAGACATCCTTTCGCTGCATTCTCCGCTTAACAATGAGACACGCAACATGATCAACAAGAATATCCTGCAGGAAATGAAGCGATCGGCAATTCTGATCAATACATCACGCGGCCCCTTGATCAATGAACAGGATCTGAATGAAGCGATATCAATGGGGAGCATTGCCGGATGCGGCCTTGATGTCATGGCTTCTGAACCGTGTGACATGCAGTCACCCCTACTCAAGCATGATCATGTGATCGTCACACCCCATGTCGCGTTTTATTCTGAAGAATCCGACCTTGAGCTACGAACCAAAGCAGCTCAGCAGGTTGTCCTGACGCTGACACAAGGCCACCCGCGCTATTGGGTCAATAAAAAAAGCTGAGTCATCCTGTGTCTTAAATCTTTGCCATACAGATAACGAAACAAGCCGTTTTTTTATGGTATGCGCGCCTAAAGACCGAGCCAGGCGATAACATCATCCAGAGCCAGATAATCACTGATGATCGCCTGAGCGCCGGCTGCGATCAGACGGCTGCGCTTGCGTGCATCGACGCCAGGCATATCCATCTCATGGCTGGCAAAACAAAGGGCAACAGCTCCGGCTTCACAGGCAATGCCTATTTCAACTTTACCGTCTCCAATGACAGCAAGCTCTTCACCATGTATTTGATTCTCATGCAGCAACCGGCGTACGATCTCCTCTTTACGACAGCGCACTTCACCGGCCGGAGCACCGGCAATTTCCTTAAAAAAAGAATCAAGCCCAAGAATATTTGCTTCTTCAAGAACATCCGGCTGGTCGGTTCCGCTGGCTAAATACAGCAGCAACCCCTTAGCCTGTAAAGCTTCAAGAAAAGTACGACTGCCGGCCACCAGGTATTGCTTCGCAACCGCAGCCCCTGTGCGGATCGTTTCACGGCGCCGGGTTACCATCTGCATCAGCCGCCGGTTATATTCAGCTTTATATAACCAGGGGTCTCGTGCGGCACGACCCTGTTCCATTACCTGCCCGGCTGCTGGCCTTGGATAGCACCTATGCATATTCAGTATGGTCTGTATCAAACTGTCCTGTCAAGCAACCCGTGTTTCTTGCTTCCACAATAAGGCTGACGTATAATGATTAAACGCGGCAATCGTTTGCCCTGCAAACAGCCCATTGTGGGATCGATAACGCAGAATCCTGTTTTGATGACCAGACGCCGGAGATCAGTTGACGCACCGGCCGGGTAGCGATAGAATATCCACCGCATCGCATCAGATAAACCAAAGGAGGCTCATATGAAAATCAACATCAGCAAAACCCCCGTCGCGCTTGGCGAGGCGGCTGCAGCCAAGGCTGCCAAAGTGCTCCGTCAGGCCATTGAGGCCAAGGGAAAAGCACGCCTCATCCTTTCCACCGGCCAGTCCCAGTTCGAAACGCTGCAGGCACTCCTGGCAGAGGCTATCGACTGGAGCAAAGTAGAACTGTTCCACCTTGACGAATACATTGATTTACCGGACAGTCATCCAGCCAGTTTCCGCCGATACCTGCTGGACCGCTTCATCAGTAAAATCCAGTTGAAATCAGTTCATCTGGTTAACGGTGAGGGCGACGTCGACGCACACATCAAAGCACTTAATGAAGCGGTCTCCGCAGAACAGGTTGATCTGGGCCTGATCGGTATTGGTGAAAACGCCCATATCGCCTTTAACGATCCGCCGGCTGATTTTACCACAGAACAACCTTACATTATCGTCAAACTTGACGATGCCTGTAAAAGCCAGCAAGTCCGCGAAGGCTGGTTTCCTGATCTTGATCATGTGCCGACCCATGCCATCTCCATGTCTGTTCGCCAGATCCTCAAGTGTAGAACGATCATTTCCTGTGTGCCCCATGCGGTCAAGGCCAAAGCCGTCAGCTTGACACTGGAAAAACCAGTGTCCAACGAAATACCGGCTACAATCCTGAAAACACATTCGGATGTCACCCTTTTTGTCGATACAGCATCCGCAGCCAGCTTGAGCGAGGACGTCATCGCCAGATTCAGCTGATGTTCTGTTGATACCATAAGATGAACCGGATTGTCGGTTGACAGTCCGGTTTTTTACTTGTAAAAAAGCACCTGATCTTGAATAATGATACCAGGTTTGCTTGAAGAGGCGGACAACAGCGTCAGAAAAGAGGGCCGGTATGAATCTTGCGCTTTACCCGACACTTGTGACACCCTTTAGGCCAGACAATCAAATTGATTATCCATCACTTGATCGCCTGATTGGTCATCTCTTCCGTAATCACTGCGATGGACTATTCGCGGTCTGCCAGTCCAGTGAAATGTTTTATCTGAGTGATGAAGAAAAGTTGGCTCTTGCCAGCTTCTGCATTGACCGAAGCCATATGGCCGGACGGAAATGTGTGGTTTCAGGACATACACAAACAGCCATGGAAAAGCAGCTTGACTACCTGCTTCGTCTGGAGCAGCTTGGTGCCGATGCGCTTATTCTCGTGACCAACCGTCTGGCCGGACCCGATGAAGACGACAATACCCTGATCAGAAACCTCGATCACCTGATAAAGCATCTGGATCCGCAAACCCGCCTGGGGCTTTATGAATGCCCCTTCCCTTACAAACGCCTGCTGTCAACACCGGTAGTCAGCTTCCTGGTCGAAACCGGCCGTTTTGACTTTATCAAAGACACCTGTTGCCAGATTTCATTGATCTGTGATCGTCTCAGGCAGATTCGTGGTTCAACCATACGCCTGTACAATGCCAACGCTGCCACGCTGATGGAAAGCCTGGAGGCCGGGGCATCGGGTTACTCAGGCGTGATGCTTAATTTTGTTCCTGAGCTGTTCACATTGGCCAGACGTTATCTGGCTGATGAAACCGCATCGGCAAGTCTGGCCCCTTTGCCAGAGCACCTACGCAGCGCCCAGGAAATCATGTCTTTCATCACTCTTGCCAGTGTCTATGAATATCAAAAATACCCGCTCAACGCAAAGCATTTTCTCATGCGCAAAGGTTTGTTTCAGTCAGACCTGACACGCTGCCTGCCGCAAGAAACACTTACAGAATCACAAAAAAAAGAACTTCAGGTTCTTGCGAACCAATGCGAAAAACGACGTTGCAAAGCAGATTTGGCCGAGCATCACGTACCGATCTTTCCGGACGGAATGCCCTTTCGCAGCTGTCATGCATCATCTCTGCTTCCATTTGCGGATGGTACGATCCTGGTCGCCTTTTTTGCCGGCACAGATGAGGGCGCGCATGATGTTGGCATTTGGCTGTCACGCCGCGAGGACGGTGTCTGGATAAGTCCTGTTCGCGTCGCCAAAGTGGCTGAACAACCACACTGGAATCCGGTTCTCTTTCAAGACGGCCCACGCATACGCCTTTATTTCAAAGTTGGTGAAAAGATCAGCAGCTGGCGCAGCTACACCATGTCTTCTGAAGATAGAGGGAAAACCTGGTCTGCTCCTGTTGCCTGCGCACCGGATAACGCGGCAAGCGGTCCTGTACGCAGCAAGCCAATCCGTCTGAGCAACGGGAAGCTGCTGGCTCCCAATTCAGTAGAATCGCCTCAATCCTGGCAGCCGCGCGTTGACCTTTCAGAAGATGGTGGTGCTTCTTTCCGTGAATATGCGCAGATCCCCCTGAATCTCACGGATCCGCAACGGGATACTTATCTTTCTGGCAAAGGCGCTATCCAGCCAGCGCTTTGGGAAAGCAGCCCCGGTCAGGTCCATCTGCTGTTGCGGACAACAGCCGGGTACCTTTTCCGCTCTGATTCAGATGATTACGGCCAAACCTGGTGTGAAGCCTACAACACAGGTCTGCCCAATAACAACAGCGCCATTGAGGTCGTCTATCATGGCGGCACTTTGTATCTGATCATGAACCCGATCAGCGGCAACTGGGGCAGCCGCAATCC
>JAAYLM010000276.1 GCA_012521915.1 Oscillospiraceae bacterium
AGAATTGGCGGCGAAAATAACACAGCAGGATTTAAACGAGGGCATTGGCCAATTTATGGATGAAGCATACACGGAATTCAAGGCATATATTTTGGATGTAGCGCGATATATGCTCACAGCAGCAGATGAAGCTATATTGAACCATAAAAGTATACGCAGGCAGTGGAACGTATGCAAGGCGAATGTTGAACGTACGATCCAGACACAGTTTGGCGCCCTGAGGTTCACGCGCAGGTACTATGCGCACAAGCAATCAAGGGTAAGCGCTGTTATTTGCTGGATGAATATGTCGATATACAGCCCTATGAGCGGGTTGATAATTTTTTAAAGGCAGAGATAGCCACGCATGTGACAGAATATTCATATGCCAAGAGCAGCCAGCACGCCTGCGAAGGAGCACTGACCAGACAGACGCTCAAACGGATTGTGGAACAGGCGGAGACGCCGCAACTGGCAGCAGCGGAGCAGCGGACAGAAGCCAAGGTGCTCCATATCCAGGCCGATGAGGACCATGTTGCTCTTCAGGATCAGCGTCGAGGCACCATCGTCAAGCTGGCTGTGATCCATGAACCGCCCCAGCGAGAGGGGGTCAAACGAGTCAGCCTGCCACAACGCTTCATTATGAGCAGCTACCAGGAGGCGACAGAAGATTTCTGGCTGCGGATAGCCGATGAGATCTCTGACCGCTACGGTGACCGTGAGGATATGCGCATCTATATCCACGGGGATGGCGCGAGCTGGATCAGGCAAGGGACAAAGTGGCTGCGCAACAGTGTGTTTGTGCTGGACCGCTACCACTTGCAGCAGTACCTGCGGCCGCTGTGCGGGGGTCAGGAGCACTGTGCCAAGGTCCTGTGGACCTGCCTTAAGAACGGTCAGTACAGAAAGCTGTCGCATGCCGTGCAAGCCTTGGTGAGCATGGAAATCACCCAGGAGGAGACGGCAGATAAATTTCTGACGTATGTGCGTAACAACTGGGATGGCATTCAGGTGTACTACGATCGGCTGCATGAAGCGGATAAAAGCTGCGCAGAAGGGTTGGTTAGCCACATCTTGAGCACCCGGTTGAGCAGCAGGCCCAAAGGTTGGCTGGATAATGGCTTGGCAGCAGTCAGCAATTTGCGCGTCTATCGTCTGCACGGCGGAAAAATCAGGCCGGAACATTTCCATGGGACACAGCAGAACCGGCGCAAAATGCCAAAACAGATCCGGTCAGCTACCCAGCGTTAGCGGGCTTATTTGCCTGAAACGTCAGCGGCGTTGAAAACAGCTCATCGCAGTAGTGCGCATTATCGGTTATATAAGACAATTACGGAAGGGGATCTCATTTTTAACGCATAAGGGATTAATCTGACCTACAACTACTTGACACGATCACATTTGTTGATACATTGACAAGTTTCTATATAGCCGATATAATCATATAGATGTCCGTCAATATGCTTGATAAAAGGAGAGGAGAAACATATGTTGAATTTTTCTGACGCTGTTTTAATTTTCAAGGCCATGTCAGATGAGACCCGGCTGAAAATCATTGATATGCTATCCTGTGATGAGCTTTGTGCATGCGCTATTCTTGAAGCGTTTGAAATCACGCAACCGACACTGTCCTATCACATGAGAATTCTGACTGAAAGTGGTTTGGTCCTTGCTCGTAAAGACGGACCATGGACCCGCTACACACTCAATCCAGAGCTCATCGAGTCCGTCAAGTTGTTTTTGGAAACAATCACGACGGACAAAGAAGACTGTATCTGTAAGGGGTAAACAGACGTGCAATTCATTTCATCCATTTTTAGCTGGTTGAACGATCAGCTCTTGAAGATGACATGGCTTTACGACATCGTTGAGCTTTTAGTGAATAAAGTATTCGGCCTGCCTGTGCCCGTTGCCGGCCAAACCGGACTAACAACCACTGAAAGGATCGGCGGTAGCCTTCATTTCTTCATTTACGACACCATCAAAATTTTTATTTTGCTATCGGTTCTGATTTTTTCCATTTCCTATATCCAGAGCTTTTTCCCGCCGGAACGAACCCGGCGGATACTTGGCCGGTTCAACAGAATCTGGGCAAATATCCTAGGGGCTTTGCTGGGCACGATCACGCCTTTTTGCTCATGCTCATCCATCCCCCTCTTCATCGGCTTCACAAGCGCAGGACTGCCGATCGGAGTAACTTTTTCTTTCCTGATATCCTCTCCCCTGGTCGATCTGGCATCTGTTCTTCTTCTGGCAAGTATTTTCAATTGGCGGTTCGCTATTGCGTATGTTATCGTTGGACTCTTTCTGGCTGTTATCGGAGGTTCGCTGATCAGCAAGCTGAAAATGGAAAAGCATGTCGAACCGTTTGTCTTTTCAAACAAATTAGTAGAAGCTGACGGTCCTGAGATGACGAGAAAAGATCGTCTGCTTTTTGCCCGCGACCAAGTCAGGGAAATTGTTCATAAGGTTTGGCTCTATGTCCTGATCGGTGTCGGGATCGGAGCAGCCATCCACAACTGGATCCCAGAAAACATCATTACGACTGTTCTGGGAGAAAAGAATATCTTTTCCGTGCTGATCGCCACTGTGGTCGGCGTTCCGATGTACGCGGATATCTTCGGTACCCTGCCGATCGCAGAAGCGCTAGTCACCAAAGGTGTTGGCATTGGCACTGTTCTGGCTTTCATGATGGCGGTCACTGCCTTATCACTGCCATCCATGATTCTTTTGAAAAAAGTCGTCAAGAACAAACTCTTATTCACATTTGCCGGAATTGTCATGATTGGTATTCTGATCATCGGTTACGCTTTTAACGCGTTCGGCTATTGGTTCATATCATGACGGAGGAGCAACCTGAATGAGCAAAAAAGAAGTAAAAGCATCAGCAGGCATCAGTTTTTTTGAAAAATACCTGACCGTCTGGG
>JAAYLM010000277.1 GCA_012521915.1 Oscillospiraceae bacterium
ATGCCATCTCGTACAACTACGCCCTGTACACTCCCGCCGCCGAGACCAAGACGATGGTCGTTTGGCTGCACGGCCAGGGCGAAGGCGCTTCCGGCCTGGAAGGCTATACTGACGGCACCGACGCCCGCATCCCGATCCTGGGTGCTGAGGTGACCGCGCTGGCCGGCGACGATTTCCAGAGCATGATGGGCGGCGCTTATGTGCTGGCTCCTCAGTCTCCCTCCGTGTGGATGGACGGCGGCTCCGGCGATATCGAGGGCCTGGCCTATTCCATCTATACCGAGTCCCTGCATGACCTGATCACCATGGTGAAGGAACAGACCGGCGTGGAGATGATCATCATTGCCGGCTGCTCCAACGGCGGCTATATGACCATGATCATGGCCATCAACTACGGCGCTGAGTACACCGCTTATGTGCCCGTGTGCGAAGCCCTGAAGGACGAGTTCATCACCGACGAGAAGATCGAAGCCCTGGCCAAGCTGCCCATGTTCTTCATCTACTCCCAGGATGACGGCACCGTGGATCCCACCCTGTATGAGATTCCCACGCTGGCCCGTCTGCAGGCTGCCAATGCCGAGAACCTGCACGTTTTCGCGCCGGAGCATGTGTTTGACACCACCGGCCGCTTCACCAATGTGAAGATCTGGTTCCAGAACGAGCTGGATGGCACCTATATGGGCCACTGGTCCTGGATCTACTTCTTCAACAACACTGCTGTGTGTGAAACCAGTGGCGAAACCGTTTGGTCCTGGATGGCTGAACAGTAATCACAATACAGCCTGCACTCCTCTCGTGCAGGCTGAGTATGCTTGGAAAATATAGGAGCTGTCTCAAAACTCATTTTTCCTAATGATAATGGCACAAGATTCTACCAATCTGGTTGGAATCTTGTGCCACATTTTATAGGTTTTCGTGGGCAATTGGTAAATACTACCTGTTTTGAGACAACTCCTTTTGAAACAATCCATTTACAAGATGCTGGCAAATCAAACCTTAAATGTTGACAATCATCATCTTTTCTTGGTCGTCATCTACGAGTGCGTCTGCATAACCAACAATGCAGGAGGCAGACTTTTCGTGAAGCTCATCCAGAACAGGGCACCACTTCTACAGTTCATACTTTGTAGCATTCAGGATCTGCTTGCGTTCTGTAACAGCATCGTCGTACCCATATCCGGAAAACCAGTTGGCATCTGCGATCATACCCTGCTGTGCAGGGCTGACCAATGGCTCTGTCTCAGAAATTGTGCTGATAATAAAACCGGTAAGTTCTGCGTCACTGGCAGCAAATCCACGGACAAATTCACTCATGTTCCGATAGATATTCAATGAATGTACCGGATTGGGATCACGATAGGAATAAGTGACAAGGCTGCCGGATTGACCGATACGTATACCAGCTCCATACGCACCGTCCTGCACGTGTACCTCATTTCACAGGTGCGACAATGATAGGATCTGACTCAACAAGCGTGCAGTACCATCATACTCCTGATCTGCGTTGCTCAGATGATACCCAGGTCAATGATACTATCCACCGAGGACATAGCGCCTTTCATTTCATTGAAAACAACGCCGTTGTAGCTGAATCTTTCACCATCTGTCTCATAGTGCCAGCCTTCCTGGCGGAAGATGTTCGGTTCATGCAGAATGGCAGGGGGTAAACACCGCATCCAGATACACGCTGGTCAGGTTAAGAAAATCCTGCTCATTGCGACTGGATACAGGGTAGAGCGTTTTGTCAGCAAAGGTCATAGCGTTCAGGAAGGTGTTCATCGAGCTCTTGAGCAGCTCGGCAAATGGTTCCTTGACCGGGTATTGATCCAAGCCACATAGCACACTGTGCTCTAAAATGTGGAATACACCGGTGTCATCCTCCGGGATCGTCTTGAAACCGATGCAGAACAGCTTATTGGGCTCCTGACTCCTGATCTAAACGAGCTGTGTCCCCGTCTTTTCATAGATCATCTCGATCAATTCGGCATCCTTGCCGGGAATCGGGCGGATATGCAATCTCAAACACGCGGGCAAGCTGGGCGTTGCGGTCTCGTTCCATTCGACACTGTTCCAGAGCGTGGCCCTGTCCATTTACTGCGGTGATGCGTTGGCAGGCAGCATGATCTCTGAGTGGATGATGTGCTGCTTGCGGGTGTAATCGTGTGTAGTTCCGTCCCAAGTGTTTTCAAGGCGTGTGCCACTGATATAGACCGAGGATGCTATGGCGCTGCGGCCCTTGTTGCGTGACACGATCTTGATGGGACAATGAAAGAAATTCATTGGTCCTCCTATCTATGGCTCCCGCAGGAGCATCGTTACCTGGGGTATGGGGCTTGCCCCATCGCGGACGAAGTCCGCAACAGGCCCCGCAGGGCGCACGACATACGTTGCCGCTGGCAATGTATGTATAAGTGCGCATTTCTCCCCGAAATGAAGCCAGGACGCCCCAGGTTGCCCCGGAACATCCCCGGCATAGTCACCGGCCAGCAGCCAGGTCCTGCATGAATGCAGAGAACTGCGTGCTGTCCATCTCAATGGTCTGCGGAAAGTATGCCTCCATGATGGCTCCGTGTTCGCAGAGCCGGTGGTTGCGTGCCTTCCGCTTCTTCTCGTTCTCACGGTTCTCCTGAAGGATCTGCCGGTGCTTGGCCTGCACTTCCTTCAGGGTTTCTTCGTCCTTCGGCATGTTTGCCAGCAGGGTGTCAAGATCAAGTTTCATAAAGTCTCCTGTTACTGCACCAAAATGATGAGAAAAGACTTGTTTTCGCACCATTTTGGTGTAATATGTTCTTGGTGTTGTAAATGAAAATCATCACTTTGGTGCGCAAATGGGGTATTCCGCACCAAAGTGGTGATAGTTGTTAGCTGCCCATGAAGTCAAAATCTATGACGCTGCTGCTGAAATCGGGCATGTCGTCATCGGAGGGAGCTGCCGCCTTCAGGGGTGGATCAATTGGGACAGGCCTGGCAATGGATGCGGTAGAAGGAAGAGTAGATCCGGCGGCATATCCTGCGAGATAGGCAGGCAGCATCTGCTGGAACTTGTCAGCTACTGCGTCAGCGGTGTGGGCTGCCAATCGTTCCTCATTCTGGGCAGACGGGTGCAGCTGATCACGTTCATAAGCGTTGATTCATTGCAGCGCCTTATGGGCGCATTCCAAAGCCTGCATCCACCCCAATAATCTTGTAATCCAGATAGTTTCACATAGGTAGTCTCCTTCAAATATGTATTTGCCTTCGTGACCTCCGGGGCGGGATGATTATTTCATGGTAGGGTCAATTGTCCCTGCCATGAAATTGTGATAGGTTTGTTGTCGTCGTCCATCTCAGGACAATTGTCCTGAAATGAAGGTTACGTTTATGCTGCACCTGAATCATCAGATGCGGCATTGCGATCAGCCATGTCAGCACTTGCATTGCTAGCATGGTTCATATCATTTCGGATCAACTCCAGCAGCTTGTCTTCAAAGGTACAGACGCTGCTCTCACTGCAAAACGCATTGACAATGTATGTCGTTTTGCCATATCGCTTGGTCATACGCATGACCGGGGTAGTGTTAGCCATCCTATCTCCTTTCCGGCGCTTGCCCGATTTGGGTCACAAAAAGGCAATACAGTGATCATCACTCATGCATTGCCTTGTAGGGGAATGTCTTATGCAGTTTCATGTTCATCAGCAGCCGATGCACCGCCTTGCAGATCAAGCTGCCCGATGAAGCTGAAATGAATATCGATCTGTCTGGTGCGGTGGCCGCGTTCATCCTTCGTAGCGGTATGCACCACGATCTTATCGATGAACGCGCGGATCATTTCATCCGTCACTTCGGTACAGTCGCGGTACCGGTGCGCAAGTGCAATGAAGTGATCTGCCGACACCGTATCAGTACGCAACTGCTCCATGCAAATCCGATCAGCGGCCAATGCTTCCTTCAATGCAGCCTGCTCCGTCTCATATACGGCGGACAGCTTATCGAAGCGTTCTTCACCGATACGGCCCAACGCATAATCCTCATAAAGCTTCTTGACCAGATGGTCAATCTCGGCAATCCGCTTCTGCGTTTTGCCGACTTTACGTTTCAGTTCCTTTTCAGCGTCAGGCTGAATCGCTTTCGTCTGTTTCCGGATGAGTGCAGCAAGTGCATCCTCATTCACAGCGGCGGCATGACAAATGCCTTGGATCATATCAGCTACCATCACACGGAGGCGGTGCTCAGGGATCTGGTTGGACACGCATTCATGAACAGTGCGATACCGCGAGCTTCTGTATCTGCTGCAAATGTACTCGACAGCATATCCCTGTTCATTTTTCCGGTGTACACGCTTGGCACCCATTACGCAGCCGCAGTCACTGCAAACGAGTAGCCCTTTGAAAACACGATCCTGCTTCGGTTCATCTGGCAGAGGCAGACGTGGATGTACAATAAGCACAGCGCGGGACGCATCCCACAACGCCTGATCGACGATCGGCGCATGGGTGTTTTCAAAGATCATCCACTCATCACGCGGACGGTCACGATAGGTTTTGCCGTTGGGGCCTTTCTGTGTCTTGAAGTTCACAGTATGACCCAGGTACTCCTCGTGACGCAGAATCCGGCGCACCGCTTCTGACATCCAGTCAAAGCGATGCTCATATGTAATCGGATTGCCATGACCATTTCGGCAATGCTGGTAGAAATAGTAGCCGGGTGTGATGATACGTTCATCGGTCAACACACGCGCAATCCTTCCGACTGAAATGCCTGCGGCAGCCATTTCAAAGATGCGGCGGACGATCTTTGCCGGAGCATCGTCAATGATCCAATGCTCTTTATCCCCTGGATCTTTGGTATACCCATAGATCGGGCAGGAATAGGTATGCTTGCCGCTGAGCCCTTTGGTGCGATACGCGGCGGCGACCTTCTTTGCCTGATCCCGCAGATACCATTCGTTGATGATATTCAGCATGCCCGTGTACTCCATGGAGCTGGGATCATCGCTGTCCACATTGTTGCTTACTGCAATAAAGCGCACATTCATCCGCGGAAACCATATTTCCGTATAGAAGCCGGTCTCGATATGATTACGACCGATGCGGCTCATATCCTTTGCAATGACCGTTGACACGATGCCAGCCTCAATGTCTGCCACCAGTTGCTCCCAGCCGGGACGATTGAAGTCGCCGCCGGAGTAACCATCGTCGGTATAGTGGCGGATGGTGGTGAAGCCATTGTCGCGGGCGTAATCCTCCAGCATCGTTTTCTGATTGGTGATGGAGTTGGATTCGCCCTCCTGTTCATCGTCACGGGAGAGGCGTTCATACAATGCGGTCACATCGGCCAACACATTTGCTGTGCCTCTGCCAGCAGCATTCTGCCTGCCGCGTTTTCCGTTCATCATATCCAGTATATCCATAATCATTACTCCTTTCATGCAGTCTGGCGCAGGGCCAGCTGTTTTTCCTTTCGACGAATGTAATTCGCATGGTTCCGTTCACGCTCTTTCGTCTTGCGTTCCTCCTCGCGCAGTTGCTCTGCTGTGGGCAGCGCTTCGATCTGCGGAACAGTAAAGCTGCCGATGAAGCGAAACTGAATGTCGATCTGTACCGTTCGCTGGCTGTTGATCTTCTCTGGTTTATGCACGATGATCTTTTCCACAAATGCGTTTATCATCTGTGGAGTAAGCTCGTCAGGCACCTGGTACCTATGCGCCAACGCAATAAAGCGTTCAGCCTGATCAGTGGCGGTATGATACGCTGTCAGTTGACGTTCATGCTCATCCACCGAAGCGTGCAGTTCTTTCTGCTCCTGCTCATAGCTGGCTGACAGGGCATGAAACCGTTCTTCCGGCAGCTTGCCCAGGGCATAGCTCTCAAACAGCTTTTTCAGAATGGTGTCCAGATCAGCAATACGTTTCTTCGCCTGCTCGGTCTCACGCTGTATCTGCTTTGCCTGCTGGTGCTGCTGGATCGTAGTCGCCTCATGCACCTTTTCAGCAAAAACAGCCTCATTGTCAATCGCATACCGACTGACATCACGGATCGCTTGCAGCAGCATTTCGCGGATTGCTTCATTAGAAACAGCATGGCAGCAGCATCCGTTACCATGACTGTAGGTCGGACACTCAAAGTAGTCACCGGATGCACGACCGGTCTTCTTTGCTTTCCAACGATGATTATTCAGCAGAGCGCCACACTCAGCACAGTACAGCTTGCCGGTCAGCGGATTGGATATGCCGGTGCTGTCCGTCCTGCGTCGGACTGTCAAGGCATATTGAGCCATGGCCCATTGTTCCGGCGAGATGATGGCATCATGTGTACCGGGGATGATCTGCCAATCTTCCTCTGGCGTTTTCATACGCTTTGCTTTCAGGTCGCGCTTCTTGGAACGGAAATTGACCGTGCAGCCGGTGTACTCCGGTCGCCGCAGAATGTTGGTTACGGTAACGTAGTTCCAGGCATACGGCTTCGTCATGTCCGAGCTGGATCGAGCAAGGCAATTTTCATGAACGGCATTGTAGTACGCAGGGCACTGCACCTGTTCGGCTTGCAAGATATGGGCAATCTCGACCGGGCCGTGGCAGGCAATTGCCAGTTGGAAGATATGACGTACCACATCGGCAGCCTCATCGTCGATCAGCCAATGGTTCTTATCTTCCGGGTCTTTGCGGTAGCCGTATACGCAAAGATTGTTGGTCGGCAGTCCGTTCTTGCCCTTCAGCTGGTAGGTCGCCTTCATTTTGCGTGACTGATCACGCAGGTACATTTCATTCAGCACGTTCATGAATGGCGCAAACTCGCTGCTGACAGGGTTGATCGTGTCTACGCCGCTGCCTACTGCAATGAAACGGACGCTCCGATTGCGGAAATAGATTTGCGTGTAGTAGCCGGTCTCTACATAACCACGGCCTACACGGCGCAGGTCTTTTGCAATAACGGTGCCGACCTTGCCAGCCTCAATGTCTGCAATGAGCTGCTGCCATCCAGGACGGTTGAAGTCCTTGCCGGAATAGCCGTCATCCGTGTAGTGCTGGCAGTTGATGAAGCCATGCTCGGCGGCATAGCCTTCCAGATAGGATTTCTGGTTGGTGATGGAATTGGATTCGCCTTCCAATTCGTCATCACGGGATAGTCGCTCATATAGGGCTGTAATGAGCTGACCAGTGTTCAGATTCATGATTCTTCCTCGCTTTCTGAGGGAACGAAAAATATCCCTCTACATATTGGACAAAAACAGGTCAATTTCGGAACTGTTTTTGAAAAAGATTTGAAAACCGCAAATTTTCTTTCGGCCTTTCACCATTAGGAGAAAAACGGACCCTTTAATCAACATTTTTGCCAAGCAAATTTTGAAATAGAGCAAGTTTTTTGCAGCCTTCATAGAATAGGGCATGAGATGGGCCAAATGTTTCCATCAGCCGATAATTTTTTCATCTTTTTTGTCCATGCGAGCATGACAGAATATACGCCCTCACTCTTTATCTATTCTTAAAACCGGTTTGGCAGGGTATAAAAATATCCTTTTGATTTATGAGCAGATGAAGCCCAGCAGAACAATCGTGAGATCGGTCAGCTTGCCCAACAACCACTCAGCTATGTGTGGAGCCAGGGCAAAAAAGATACCGATGCCAACGGTCTGCATCAGCATGATCGGCGGTTGATTCATAATCCATCCTGCCACAGAGCCAAACAGAAATACGCTCGCCAGCAGATTGGTCACAATAGCCGAGAGTCCCAGGGCAATAGCACCGACAAAGTGCAATGCCATCAAGGCAACAGCGAGTACGGCAGCAACAGCTTTGAAAGGCAGTTTGATTATCTTCACGATCATTGTATCCTCCAGATAACGCTTTAGGACCTCATTTTTGAGGTGGACGATGTATCTATCATCCAATGCAAAAGGGATGTCGTGGAAGCCTTGATTTTTCTGGGGTTCTAAGGGCCTAAAGCGTTATATTTCACAGTATTTTCATGTATGTTTTCTGTTTCCCGGTAGCAGTTAAACGACAAGGTTGGGCTGCTGCCGGGTTGGCTTTTACGAATAGATCAGCTCGTCGAGCAGCGTTTCCTCGATCCGATGGTGAATGCTATTCATGCGGCGCACCCATTCCAACTGGTTTCTCATTTTCAAGGTCTCGGTCACACCTTCGGTTGCTTTCATCTGCGGGATCAGCAGATCCAGTCGTGCATGACAGGTGGCGTCGATCTCGTGCAGGTGGTCCATGAGCTTGCCGGATAGCAGCAGGCGGTTGAACAGCCCAGGGCGATGCTCCTTGAGGAAATTCAACCTCATCATTCCGTATTTACCAGCAGGTTTCTGTTCTTCCTCGGTTAGGCCGAGATCTCGCAGTAGGTAGTCTCCGCAACGAATGTACTTGAGTTCCATAGGGCAATCCTCCGTTTTCTGCTGCAATGAAAAAAGCAGCTATGATCTTGAAGGTTTCCCTTCAAGCCATAACTGCTTGAAATTCAACGGTTTGAGCCGTTTTGTGGCGGGAAGGTGAAACCTTCCCTTATATAATAGCTTCTGTTGCCCTGGGTTTCAGGCAGCCGGCCTCCTCCTGTTTTCCCAGCCACAAAAAAGAGCCGCCAGTGCCTGCCGGGGGCCATCAACCCGATGATGTCAACGGGGTTGGGGCATTCTTTGCCGCCCG
>JAAYLM010000278.1 GCA_012521915.1 Oscillospiraceae bacterium
AAATCAAATAATCCCTTTTCCCTATAGCAGATGAACGTTCAACAGATGATATTATGCTGCGTATTTCTGCCTCATTGTATGTTGTAGGGATTTTATTATGTTTTTTATAATTGTCAGGCAGTATATAGATCGAGCAGTCTTTTGGGGTCAATCCCTTTTCGTAAACATAGCGAAGAAATATCCGTAAAGTAGATGCACTGACATGTCTGGAAGATAATGAGTACCCCCTAACAGAAAAAAAGTCTTCCATTATATCCGAGCTCAAGTCATTCAAAGTAAAGCTGTTATTATTGAGATATTCATAAAACTCATACAAATACTGCTCTTTATTCCTGATGGTTTCATTAGAAAGGGAAAGGACATATCTGCCATAATGCAGATATGCATGAATTGTATTGCCAATATCACCGATGAAAACACGTTCGACTCTTGGTGTACGGAACTCAAATTCTCCACTTTTTTGAAACGAAATAAGCATTCGGATTGCTCTAAGGCCTCGTTTCTCCTCTTCACTAAGCTGTACGGTTAAGATATGAGCGCCAAAATTATCATCACAGTATGTAAGACCAATTGACTCTGTAAAATTCGTATAACTATTTTTTTCCATCCATCGCTTTAGTCGATCCCATTCCGTTCTGATTTTCTGATGGTGAATCAAGGAATACCCTCGGATATTCAGTTCATTGTCACATTGATCAACCAGTTTTCTAAAGTCTGTTACCATGTGTCGGTGCGCGCTCCATCTGGCGGCGGAATCGATTGAATATTGTCAGACGGCAAGGCGGCAGTGTTTACCAGGACTGGCGGTATAGAGTAAAATGACATGAAAAGGCGCGAAACCCGGCGGAAAGCATCGCACTCACGGATTAGAGAGCCCAGAGTAATGCAAACCGTCAAATACACCGTTTCGCGCCACCTACATCATAATGCTTTATGCGCCTTTAGACAAGATACTTGAACGATTCTATGACGCCGAAAATCAATCGGATGCCATACGGCCCACCCGATGCAAGCGTGAGGGATGTCCGGAAGAAGAGCATTTTCATCGACATGACAGTTATCCCCGCAAGTCCGTTTACCGCAACGGTGTTGGCTGGGTAACCGGCGTCCGCGTACAACGGTTTCTGTGCGTTCGTTGCGGCAACGTGTTTGCCCTCATACCGCCCAGCCATTACAAATGGCAGCGGGCGGATCACGTCACCCAGCAGGCGGTTGCATTCGGTCAGTATGACCCGACAATACTGCTGGAGCACTTCAGCAAGCGAACACTGCAAAGATGGCGACAGAAATGGAACGTATGGGCGCAGCAGAACTGGCAAGTAATTCTGCAATGGCTGTTGCGTACAAATACCGGGCTGACTGTGAACGCCGGTGCACCCGAGGTGGCAACACCGTTGCTGTATCTGGGATTTCAGCTCAGCCAGTTCAGCGAAAATCACCACAGTCCCATTACCGTCACGGCAGTCAGCCGGTTTGGCGGATGGTCGAAGCAGGCAACCCC
The DNA here is from genome assembly GCA_012521915.1 of Oscillospiraceae bacterium. Classification (GTDB taxonomy): domain Bacteria; phylum Bacillota; class Clostridia; order Saccharofermentanales; family UBA5734; genus JAAYBY01. Next base: position 1,502 of record JAAYLM010000278.1, read on the forward strand.
ACAATGTTTGTCACTGTCCCTCCCCATGGAATCCCTGATATCCTGTCAGACATGGGCGCGCGCACCCAATTCTATGAATTGAGGTGACCCAGCATGACACAAAAGGACCGAGAACAGATTGCGTCGGGCCGATTCCACATCATTGCCCCCGTCGTGAACCGAGCTACGTCCCTGGATCCGGGAGAAATAAGTGCCTGGTTCCGTGAGGCTGTCCAAAAGACATGGACACATGAACCCTACTGGCGGGACAAGCGATTTGGCTACAGAACGCTGGAACGCTGGAAACAGAAGTATGACAGGGATGGATTCGAGGGGCTTAAGCCTGCTGTTCCAGCGAAACGGCCTGTGACTGCCATTCCTGAACCGATTCTGCGCCAGGCAGAGGCCATTCGTCTCGAGATGCCGCAGCTAAGCGTGGAAACGATCCTGTACCTGCTTCACAAGGAACACGGCGTCAAGCGAGGCTCTGTGCATCCGAGTACACTGTCGCGACACTTCCGCAGGCAAGGCCTGACCAGGCAGCGGATGACGGAGGAAAAGATCCGGCAGTATGGCTTTCGCCGTTTTGAGGCCGAAGCGCCGATGCAGCTGTGGCAAAGCGATTTCCAGCACACGCTGCATCTTCCGGATCCGCTGAATGCGAACAAACAGAAACTGGCCAAGCTTTGCCTACTCATGGATGACCACTGTCGATTTGTGGTCCATGGCCAGTTCTATTGGGATGAGCGGATGCCCAGCCTGGAAGACAGCCTGAAAAAGGCGATAGAAAAGCATGGTATCCCCTCCCAGTTTTATTGCGATAATGGCTCTGCTTTCAGTTCCGGGCATATCGCTCACGTCTGTGCGCGGCTCGGCATCCGGCTTTCCCATACCCGGCCGTATAAACCACAGGGAAAAGGCAAGGCAGAACGTATGTTCAGGTTCGTAGACACCAGTTTTCTCCCGATTGCCATGAACAAGATTTCGAAAAACCTGATCCGCACTCTGGATGACTTAAATCATGCCCTGCAGGACTGGCTGGAGGAGCATTACCACGTCCGTGTGCATGGCGAGACCGGTGAGCCGCCACGCTTGCGGATGGGGCGGCACCCTGTCAAACAGCTGCCGTACAGCAAGCAGGAGCTGCGCAGGCTTTTCTTTCTGGAGCAGACCCGCAAGGTGGACAAGACAGGTACGGTTTCGCTGGATGGTCAGGCCTACCAGGTGCCAGCCGAATTGTGCGGACTGAAGGTACAGATGCGTTACGACCCCTTTGATCCGAGCGATGCGGATGTCCATGTAAACGACGTGTTCGTCGGCAAGGCGGTTCCGTCAGACCCCGTGGCACGCTACCGAAAGCGGTTCCGCAAAGAAAAAACTGATGATGTGCAGACGGACACTGTCATGGAAGGACAACTGGTCTTCTCCATTTCTGGAGAAACGACAGAGGTCAGACAAATGCAGGAAGACAAATGCGAGGTGTATGGATGAATCCTTTTCTGACAGAGCAGGAAACGGTGACGATTCTGGGCGCTGCACAGCAGGAAGCTCTTGCACGCATGCGACATGTTGTGGAAACGGGAGCACTGGGCGTACTGACCGGTGAAGTGGGCAGCGGAAAATCGAAGCTGCTCGGCCTGCTGTCAACTGAACAGCAG
>JAAYLM010000279.1 GCA_012521915.1 Oscillospiraceae bacterium
GATCTTTTCAGCCACGGCAGCAGATCCTATGCTAGTATATCATATCACAAATAACTAGACTAATATGACTACATATGGTATGATGGAAGCAACCAAATTTCAAGAGGTGTTTCCAATATGGCAATCGCAAAGGCATTAGAATTACCAGAAACCGATCGAATCTATCTGGAGTCCGTTACACGGACTAGGACAATGCAAGCGCAAACAGTTAGCCGGGCAAAAATATTACTACTTAAAGCTGGCGCGGAAACGGTTGATGCGATAGCTGACAAACTCGATCTAAACCGTAACAGTGTTCTCCTCTGTCTCAAAAAGTATCAGGAAGGCGGTGTTGAGCATGCTTTGAACGATGCGCCGGGACGTGGCCGCAACATTGAAATATCCGATGAGGAAAAGGCATGGATCATCGATATCGCCTGTCGCAAACCGACCGATTTCGGATATGCCCCGGAAACCTGGACCCATGCGAAATTGACAAAGCATGTGCAAGAAACCGCTGAACGTGCAGGATATACCCGTCTTTCAACCATATCCAAGTCGAGCATTCAACGGATTCTCGACGAGGCTGAAATCAAGCCGTTCAAAATCCGATACTACTGTGAGAAGCGGGATCCTGATTTTGAACAGAAGATGCATGATGTGCTTGTCGTCTATAAACAGGTCGAACTGCAATTCGATGAAGCAGGAAACCTGATTCCCTTCTTGGATCAGCAGGTCCACACCATCTCGTATGACGAGAAACCGGGAATCCAGGTTTTGTCGACCACCACGGCTGACCGGCGTCCCGTCAAGGGAAAGGGTGTTGTCCAGCGCGATTACGAATATATTCGGAAAGGCACCATCTCGCTGCTTGCGGGAATCGATTTGCTGACGGGGGAAGCGATCCCCTATATCAGTGACACGCATAAGAGCAGTGATTTCATCGTCTTCTTGAAAATGCTGGATGAGAAGTACCCCCAAGGGGACAAGATCCGTCTGATCCTTGATAACCACAGTGCTCACACATCCAGGGAGACACGAACGTATTTGGCTACAATGCCAGGACGGTTTGAGTTTGTATTTACGCCAAAACACGGATCATGGCTGAACCTGGTTGAAGGCTTCTTCAGTAAGCTAACCCGCCAGATGCTCAGGGGAATCAGGGTTGCTGATAAAGAAGAACTGATTGAACGAATCTACACCTACTTCAACGAGATTAATGAAGCACCAGTCGTCTACCACTGGAAATACCACATGGATCAAATTGATCCGAAAGAGGCTATCAGTCTAGCTAATTAATATTCGATATACTAGATTTCTTCATTCACGATCATGGTTTATCTGCAACCCTTTACCTTATTGGCAATGAGTTTTTTTCGTCTTTGCGGATGCACACTTTTTTGTCGGCGCAGGATGGAAGAGGCACGATCTATTAAAGATCGTGCCTTTTTTCGTTTCCTGTGCAAGATGATGTTCGCCCTTACATCTCCGGTCGGTTGAGGCTGAAGACGCAGGCCGGATGCTGCGGGTCGTAGGGCTTGCCCTCCAGGTAGGCATCGATCGCCTGGGCAGCTTTCTTGCCGGCGCCCATCGCCAGGATAACCGTGGCGGCGCCGGTGACCGCGTCGCCGCCGGCAAAGACGCCCGGCAGGTTGGTGGCCATCGTCTCGTCGTCGGCCACGATGCCGCCCCAGGGCTGCGTCGCCAGGTCTGGCGTCGTCGCCTTGATCAGGGGGTTGGGGCTCTGCCCGATCGCCACGATCACGGTCTCCAGGGGCAGGATAAAAGCCGAGTCCTTGATCGCGACCGGCCGCCGGCGTCCGGACGCGTCGGGTTCACCGAGTTCCATCCGGCTGCATTCCATGCCCTCGACCTAGCCCTCGACCGTACCCAATATCCGGATCGAATTGGTCAAGAGC
>JAAYLM010000280.1 GCA_012521915.1 Oscillospiraceae bacterium
CGCTGCAATTGCCGTTCGCCGGTTCTTGTTTCGTGTATTTCGGTGCAGAGCCGGGTCCGCTTGCCGCGGAACCTGTCCTGGCCGGATCAGTGGTGCGGACCCTGGCGGATGGCTGGCAGCTGAAAACAGAAAACAGCTACCGGCTGGGTGAGCACCATTTCCTGATTGAGCCTGGTTCAGACAACTGGCAGCCGGTCAGCCTCGGCGACTGGAGCGAAAAGCTGGAACCGGCTTTCAGTGGCGATGTGCAGTACCGGCTTTTGTTTGACTGCACCCTGGAAGAGGCTGCCTCTGCAGCCCTGCTCGATCTGGGTGATGTGCATTTTGCCTGTACCGTTCGGCTGAATGGCCAGGAGATCGGCCGCAAAGCCTGGGGACCTTATCGCTTTCCCGTAAGCGGCCTGCTGCGCCAAGGTGAAAATGAGCTGTTGGTCACGGTCAGCAACAGCATGGCCAACCAGTTTATCCACACTTCCGGCCTGGACCGCTGGCCGGATAACGTGATGGGCCCCTACCACAAGATCGCCAAGCGTTTCGAAAAGGAAGATGTCTCCCGGGGCAGCGGTCTCTTTGGTCCGGTCTGCCTGCTGGGACAGAAACAGGAACACGCAACAGCCCGGCAGATTAAACCTGCCGACAAAGGGAGGATACAGGAATGCCACAAGACAACACCTTGAAATTGACACTGGCCGGCGATTTGTGCCTTCGCGACCTGAGCGGCCAGTTCAGCAAAGAAGAACTGCAGCGTCTTTTCCAGGCGGTCCGTCCGGTACTGGATGACGCGGACGTCCGCCTGGTCAATCTGGAACATCCGCTGATCGAACAGGGTGCACCCAGCAAGAAAAGCGGGGTCAACCTGAAGGGCCAGCCAGGGGATATTGCTTTTTTGCAGGAGGGGCGTTTTGACTGCGCCATCCTGGCCAACAACCATATGGGTGATTTCGGCCCGTCCGGTGTGCTGCGGACCTTGTCCCTCCTGGAAGAGCAGGGGATCGGTTACTGCGGCAGCGGCCGCAACCTGGCCGACAGTTATAAACCCTGGTTTGTCGAAAGAAACCAGGTCAGCCTGGCTGTGCTGGCTGTCGCGGAAAATGAGTTTGGCGGCGCCGGCGACGATACACCCGGTATGGCTGCCCTGCAGCTGGGCCGCCTGCTGGACGCCATTGAAGCAGCGCGGCAGAAAGCCCGTTTTGTCCTGGTGGTTGTCCACGGCGGTCATGAGCATAATCCGGTACCCAGCCCCGGTGTCGTGGAGCGCTATCGCCTGATCTGCCGCAGCGGCGCTGATGCAGTGATCGGCATGCATCCCCACTGCCCCCAGGGCTTTGAGATCTATCGCGGCTGCCCCATCATTTACAGTACCGGCAACTTCCTGTTTCACAACAGCCACATCGACGACGCGTGTTCATCCTGGTATTACGGCTATCTGCCTCAGCTAACCTTTTCACCGGACACAGGTGTCAGCCTGGCGGTAACACCCTACCGCTTTACGCCGGACTGCCGCTCGATCACGCCGTTTTCCGGAGCAGAAAAACAGGCCATGCTGGCGTATCTGGCGGAAATTTCCCGGCCGCTGCAGGATCCGCGTCAGCTCGCGGACTGCTTTAAAGGCTGGTGCATGATCACGGGGCCGGCGCACCTGCGCCTGCTGCAGTTCCAGCCGGCCTTCCTCGAGGATCCGGCGTTTGCCGAAAAGTATGAACTGCTGGTGATGCGCAACCTCCTGACCTGTGAGGCGCACCATGAGCTGCTGGCCACGCTTTTGCGCATGATCGAGAAACGCGAACTGGATTTTGGCCGTCAAATGGCGGAAAAGATTAAAGAACTGCAGCGCATGCCCGTCTAGCATCCGTTGAAAACAGAGGATCGCCCGCAAGGGCAAGGAGAGGAGCCCCCCGATGGAATCAGAAGTATTGCTGAGATCTTCCGTACCGGCCTGCCAGTCATATTATGATGTGAAGTCACAGCTGCAGCGCTACGTCTACGAACGCTCGACAGAGGCATTCCGTGCCGGTGACCGCCGGCGCGACCAGATCAGCAGCCGGCAAGAGCTGGAAACCTACCGTGCGGCCTTGCGCAGCCGTTTTATCGCCTCCCTGGGCGGTCTGCCGCAGGACGATGTGCCGCTTCAGCCTACGGTGACCGGCCGGCTTTCGCAGGATGGCTACACCATCGAGAAGGTTATTTTCCAGTCACGCAAAGAGGTCTTTGTCACGGCCAGCCTGTATCTGCCGGACGGGCTGGACGGCCCGAGCGGTGCGGTGCTGTTTCTGTGCGGCCATTCGCTGGAAGGCAAGCAGTATGAACGTTACCAGGTGGTCTGCCTGGAGATGGTCCGGGCCGGCCTGGTTGTGCTGGCCCAGGATCCGGTGGGCCAGGGGGAACGCTTCGGCTATTACGAGCCGGGACCTGACAAGTCCCTGATGGCCGGGCCGACGGTGGAACATGACCAGGGCGGGACGCCCTGCCTGCTGACCGGCGGCTACATACCCCGCTACTTCATCCATGACGCCATGCGCTCGGTTGACTACCTCAGCCAGCGTCCGGAAGTCGATCCTTCCCGGATCGGGGTTACCGGCAGTTCCGGTGGCGGCACCCAGACCTGCCTGATGATGATCTGTGACCCGCGTATTGCCGCGGCGGCTCCGACCAACTTCCTGACCAGCCGGCAGACCTACCAGCTGGCCGGCGGTCCGCAGGACGCGGAACAGATCTGGCCCGCCTTTACAGCCATGGGCTATGACCATGAAGACTTTCTCCTGGCCATGGCGCCGCGCCCGGTTCAGGTCAATGCTGTCCGGTCTGACTTTTTCCCGATTGAGGGTACCCGGGCCAGTGTCCATCGGTCTGCCCGTTTCTGGGCATTGTACGGGCGGGAAGAGAACCTGCAGCTTTGTGAAGATGATTCCACCCATAAGTTTACCGAAACCCTGGCCCGCAAGACCGCGGCCTTTATGGCGCGCCATCTGCTGGGTCGCAGCGTTCCGCCGGATGAACGGCCGGTGACACCCCTGCCGGACAGCTGCTTGTGGAGCACGCCGGACGGTCAGGTCAGAAAAGCCCTGCCCTCAGGCCGGTTTATTTATGAAGAGAACCTGGCCGTTTACCAGGCTGTCCTGAACCGCCGCCAGGCGCTTTCCGCTGAAGAACAGCAGGCACAGGCCCGCGACTGGCTGGAAGAGAAAGTACGGAGCTGTCGCCAGAATTGCGACACCAACCTGCGTCTGCAGGATCCTGAACAGCTGAAGGATCTGCAGGTCCAGTCCTGCCTCTGGTGGACGCAGCCCGGCCTGATGAGCCATGCTTTCCTGATCCGTTCATTGACGGGGCCGTCCGGTCCGCTGCCGCTGACTCTGGCTGTCTGGGATGACGGCACGTTCGCCCTGCGTCAGCACATGCCTCAAATCCGTTCCCTTTGCGCCGCCGGACGCCAGGTCCTGGTGCTCGATCTCAGCGGCGTCGGCCATCTGCAGCCGCATCCCTTGAATGAGCGGGGCGTCGACCAGAAGTTCGGCACCCTCTTCAAACTGAACGATGACCTGTACTGGCTGGATGACAGCCTGGCCGCGCTGCGCGTCTTCAACATCCTCAAAACCCTTGATGTCCTGCCCTTGCTGCCGGACTGCAGCCAGGACGGTCTGGAGCTTCTGCTCAGCGGCCGTTTCAGCCTTTACGGCAAAATTGCCGCCTTCCTGGACCAGCGCATCCCCAAGGTGCTGCAGGAGGGGCGCGGATGGAAGCTGGCCGACCTGGTGACTGAGCGCTACTATGATGAGGAACAGGTTCGCAGCCTGATCATCCCGCAGATGCTGCGCTACGCCGACATGCCGGATCTGGACCGCTGGCTGGGCGGGCGTTTGGCAACCATCTGAATGAATTCTGCAGCTTTCCTGCCTGCGCAGCAGACGTAAGCGCCCCTGTGACACGCTTTTGTTGAAATCCTGGTTGGCTGCCCCGGTTGCAGACCGGAGGCAAAAGCGGGCTTACCCCGCGTTATAGAAAGGACAAGATCATGGACAAACTGGCTGCCCTGAAAAGCAAACTGGATAACCGCGAGAAAATATTCGGGTTTCTCACTGCCCTGCGTGATGAAAGCGTCCTGCCGGCCTTCCAGCGGGATGGTGTGGACTTCATCCTCTACGATCTGGAGCACGGCTCATCCAGCGGCGAGCAGATCAGCGACCTGCTGCATGCCTGCCGCGTGCTGGACATCCCGACCATCATCCGCGTGCAGGATGCCATTTACCACCTGATTGCCAAGCAGATCGACATGGGCGCCGACGGCATCATGCTGCCCAGGACCGAAACACTTGCCCAGGTGGAGACCGCGATCAGCGCCATTCGCTTTGCCCCGATCGGCCGCAAAGGCTGCGGCGGCCGGGACCAGTTCCGTAAAAATGAAACATTCGCCGAATTCCAGACCAGCCGGCTGCTTATTCTGCAGATCGAATCACCGCTTGGTGTCACCAACCTGCCGGATATGCTTAACCGTTACGGCGACCAGGTAGCCGGCATTGTCATCGGGCCTAATGATCTGTCTATTCAAGTGGGGACACCACTTGATCTGGAAAGCGAACCGGTTCTGGAGCAGATCAAAAAGACCATGGCGATCTGCGACCGCTTCGGCAAGTCCTGCGGCATTTTCTGCGGCAGCCTGGACATAGCCAGGCGCTGGTATGGTGAAGGTATGAACATTCTCTGGACCGGCAGCGATACCGGTCTGCTCCAGCTGGGTATCAGCGCTGCCATCGGCCAGGTGCGTGATTTTCCAAATAACGCTTGATAGAGTGGATAATTTTCGCTGGATACGCTAAAATAACGAAAAAGAGGTATGGCACCGCCGGCAGAAACCTTGTCGGTCCGGTTGGCTGTCGGCCGTTATGAGCGAAACCCGAAACGAAAAGGCAAAGAAAGCAGGAGGTTGGCTATGAAACAGTATCGAGTCGGTGTTGTCGGTGTCAGTCGTGGTTCTTCTTATGCCCGCATTTTCAGCAAGGACCGGCGTGCCTGTATCACGGCCGTCTGTGACCTGGAGCCGAAAAATCTGGAAAAAGCGGCACAGGCCTATGGCCTGTCTGACCAGCAGCTGTTTACAGATTATGATGCCTTTATCGCCCAGGATCTGGACATTGTGGTCGTGGGCACCCCGATCCCTTTTCACGCCAAACAGGTGGTCAAAGCCATCGAAGCCGGCAAGCATGTGCTCAGCGAAGTGACAGCAGCCGATTCCCTTGAGGGGTGCCGCCTTATCTATGACGCGGTCAAAGCATCCAAATGCAAATACATGCTGGCAGAAAACTACATTTTCCTGGACTATATCCAGCAATGGAAAAAATACGTCGACCGCGGCTTGCTGGGGCGCATCCATTACGCTGAAGCGGAGTATGTGCATGACATCCGCCATCTGCTGGTCGATAAAGGCAGCGGGCAGACTTTCTGGCGCACCTACCGCCCTCCGATCCATTATTGCACGCATTGCCTGGGCCCGCTGCTCTTCCTCATGGGCGACGACTACATCGTCAAAGCGACGGCAAGCGGCAATAAGAACACCATTATGCCGGAATTCTGGCCTTCGACCATTGATATGCAGGTAGCGCTTTTCGAAACCAAACAAGGCCGTGCGATCAAGATCCTGCGCAGTCAGGTGACGCCCAGGGAACCACATATCGTGACCTATTCGGTCTACGGGACCAAAGGGTTTATCGAGACCGGGCGTACCCCCGGCTACGATACGGTGGGGCTGCGCTATTTTGAAGGCATCGACAGTAAAACCATCCCGGTCAACTGCAACGGCACACAGCTCGACGCGCCGGCCGAGGCGATCGGCGGCGGTCACGGCACTTCTGACTATTATGTAGCCCAGGTCTTTCTGGATGCGATCGAACAGGACAAGGAACCACCTGTCAATGTCGACCGCGCGCTGGAGCTGACCATACCCGGCCTGATCGCCCAGGAAGCCGCGGTCCAGGGCCATGTCTGGCTGGATGTCCCCCGCCTCTGAAGAGGAACACACGACAGATAAGGATCATTTTTGATGACTAAACCATTATCAGAAAAACTCAGAAGCATACCCAGGATCGAATTGGGCTTTTTCCCTACGCCGCTCTATAAACTGGACAAGCTATCTGAAGAACTTGGCGTTCATCTCTATATAAAAAGGGATGATTTGACGGGCAAGAACAATTTCGGCGGCAACAAAACGAGGAAGCTTGAGTATCTTCTGGGCGCAGCAAAAGAAGACAAGTGTGCGTATGTCTTAACATATGGCGCAACACAATCCAACCATGCCATGCAAACCGTGTGGACAGCCGTATCGAACGGATTCAAACCCGTTTTATATCTGGTCGCCGTTGTGAAACCGGATGAGGAACGCAAAGCGAATCTCTTGTTGGACGCCATTTATGATGCCGAAGTCCATCTTGTTGACATACGTGAAGGTGAATCCTATGCCGATGCTGCAGAACGTTCCAGGCTGTTGGCAAAAGAGCGGATGAATCAAATCATGCTGGCCGGGGCGTCGTGTTATGACATCCCTGCAGGCGGAGCCAATGCTGTCGGCACGTTAGGCTACATTTCCTGTATGAATGAAATCTACAGCCAAACCACTCATTCGGGCATCACGTTTGACTATTTATACCATGCAACCGGATCAGGAGGTACCATGGCTGGCCTCGTCGCAGGACAAAAGGTACTGGGTTTAAAGACCATCATCAAGTCGGTGGCAACTTTGGAAACAGCAGCGGATTATGAAGAGCGTATGGCTCAATTGGCGGTGGATTCACTCGCTTTGTTAGGTCTTGATGAGCTGGTACAAAAGTCTGATTTTCATGTTGAGAAAAACTTTTATGCACCGGGGTATGAAAAACCCAGTCCGGCAGCCACCATAGCCATAAAACGACTGGCGAAAACCGAAGGGATCTTGCTGGATCCGGTTTATACAGGGAAGGCATTCTCTGCACTGCTCCACGATATTCAACAGGGTTTGATCGAACCTGGTTGTGATGTGTTGTTTTTGCATACAGGTGGTGTTTCGACCCTTTTCGCGGAGAAAGAGATCATAGGCGACATTACAGAACCCCTTTCATGATTCTGTTCATGGCCTGCTTGAACGGGATTGCCTTGATCAAGTCAAGCAGCCTCAAAAAAAGTTAGGAGCAATCTTATGGCTTTCATCACCATCGACCTTGGCACGACCAACATTAAAGTGGCCTTGTTCAGTGACGCGCTGCAGGAACTGGACAGTTCCTCGCAGAAAGTCCACTACCACAGTCAGGGCGCGCTAATCTAGTTTGACGCAGAGCAGTATTTCGCGGATATCGTCAGCAGCATCGCCCAGCTGGTGCCACAGCTCAAAGAACCGGTGCACCAGCTGGTGTTGACCGGTCAGGCAGAATCGCTGGTGGTGCTCGATGCTTCCGGACGTCCCCTGCGCCGGGCTATCTCCTGGCTGGACATGCGCTCAACCGAAGAATGTGCGGAAATCCGCCGCGCCTTTCCGGAAGAAGCCGCCTACCAGGTGACCGGTCAACCGGCCAATACGCCAACCTGGCCGATCACCAAGATCCTCTGGCTGAAAAAACACGAACCGGAGCTGTTCGCCCGGGTGGATCGCTTTGTCCTGCTTAAAGACTACATCGCCTACAACCTGACCGGCGTCCTGCTGGGCGAATACTCCATCTACAATTTTTCTTACTATTTTGATGTGCGCGCCAAAGATTACTGGCAGGCCATGCTGGATTTCTGCGGTATCCGGCGCGACCAGCTGCCGGAACTGGTGGAACCCTGTACCACGATCGGAACCCTGCGCCGGGATATCGCCGGCCGGCTGGGCCTGGACGCCGGAACCGCGGTCAACTGCGGTACGCTGGACCATTTTGCCGGCATGATCGGGACCGGCAACATCCGGCCCGGCCTGATCAGTGAATCGACCGGAACCGTCCTCAGCCTGGCAACCCTGGTGGAGAAGCCGCTTTTGGACAGCGGCCGCATACCCTGCCACTACGGCCCGTTCCCTGATTCCTATGTTTTGCTGCCCGTTTGTGAAAGCGGCGGCGTCAGTCTGGAATGGTTCCGTGACAAAATGGCCGCGGACCTGAGCTACCGCGGTATCGATGAGCAGGTGAGCAGCAGGGTCCGGCCCGGCGATGTGGTGTTCCTGCCTTACCTGACGGGCACCAACTCACCGGATTATGACCAGGCTGCCAAAGGCGTTTTCTATGGGCTGCGCTTGAACCATGACAAAATTGACTGCGCCCTGGCCGTCATGGAGGGTGTCGCCTACCTGCTGGAGCGCAACCTGCGCAGCCTCAGGGCCAGCGGCATCGAAGCCGGGCAGGTGATCACCACGGGCGGCGGGTCGCGCTCGGCGATCTGGTGCCAGATCAAGGCCGATATGACGGGGTGCCCCATTGTGGTGCCCGCGCAGACTGAAGCAGCTTCGCTGGGCTGTGCCCTGATCGGGGCGGTGGCCAGCGGTGTCCAGCCGGATTACGCCACCGCTGTGGCTCAAGCTGTAACACTGCAGGAAACCTACCATCCGGCGCCAGGTTCAGGCTATACCGGCCAAGTGCAGCGCTATGACACCCTTTACAGGCAGCTGCAGCCTTTATTCCAGCTGGATGAATCCCTGCAGCGCACGTCTGGCAGCCCGCCCGACGCGAAAGACACGCAAAGCTGAGGCAGCAGTTCCATGCGGCAGGAGCGGCTCCAGCACAACGGCTATATTGTCATTAACGGCCTGCACAATGCGGCGCTGTTCGCCGCCAGACCATATTTATCACTGATCGCCGCTGATTTTGGTGCCAGCGTGATGGTTGTCGGTTTCATCACCTCGCTGTACAGCGTCAGTCAGGTCCTCTGGGCCATGCCGTTGGGCCGGCTTCTGGACCGGCGCGGAACACAGCCGGTTGTGCGCTGCGGCGCGGCTGCTTTCCTGCTGGCTGTGCTGGGTCTGGCCTTTGCCAGGCATCTGGCTGTCATCACGCTCTGTGCCATGCTCCTGGGGTTGTCCCACGTGACCATCCTTTTGAGTGTACAGAACATGTTGACTGCGGTCCGCGATCAAACAAGACGTGATCATTATATCGGCATGATCTCCTTTTCCGCTTCCGCCGGTGCTTTTGCCGGGCCGCTGCTGGGCGGATATCTGCGCGACACCTGGGGCAGCAGCCGCGGATTTCTCGGTGCTGCTGGCCTGGGGCTGCTTTGCTTGCTGCTGACCCTGGTGATCCCGGTGCGGGAACAGACGGCTGGCTCCGCCAGAAAGGCCTCGCTGGGCGGTTTGCTGCGCAACAGCCAGATCATGCGGCCTGTGCTGGTCAGCGGTGCGGTGCTTTTTGCCACAGAAGTCACCATGAGTTACCTGCCGCTTTACTGTGCCCAGATCGGCATCAGTGCCTTGACCATTGGCTCCATCATGAGTGTCAAAGGCATCGCCCAGATGATCATCCGTCCATTCCTCAAGACCTTGGTTCAGCTGTTCCGCCGTGAGCGGCTGTTGACGCTTTGCCTGCTGCTGGGCGGCCTGTGCCTGGCTGCCTACGGCTTGGTTCATGCCAGCTGGCTTTTTTTCGTGGTGGCCGGTTTGGCGGGGTTGTCGATCGGCCTTGCCCTGCCCCTGACCCTGCTGGCGGTATCCCTGGTGGCGCCGCCGGACCAGCGCAGTCAGGTACTGGCCTTACGTATTATGGGCAATTATCTGGGGCAGAGCATGAGCCCGCTGATTTTCGGACTGATCGGCCAGCTGGCCGGTTTGGCGCCTGTTTTCTGGCTCAGCGGCCTGGTGATGGCCATCAGCACCACAATACTGCGGCCGCAGGGCAGCAAAAGAAAAGGGGGGCGGACCCCCCCTGAGTCAACGTCAGACACGTAAACTTCAAGCTGCTTTAACCTGATTATGTTTTGCAGGGACCCGTTGTTTCACGGACAACCAGGCTGGGTTTTAAAACCACGTTCTGGACCACCGTGAAACTGCTGTCTTCTATTTTGCGAAAAAGGATACTCAGCGAGACCATGGCCATTTCCCGGATCGGGTTGGATACCGTTGTCAGGGCCTTGCAGAGGTAAGGCGAGACAAACACATCATCCATGCCAATCAGCGAGATGTCGTCAGGAATCGTGAGACCGGCTTCGCTGATGGCCCGCATGGCACCGATCGCCATGTCATCATAGGCCGCGAACACCGCACTGGGCCGCTGCCGGTTTTTCAGCAACGCCTGCATGCCCAGATGGCCGCCTTTTTCAAAACGCTGTTCTGCCGTGACAATAAGCGCGCTGTCCACATCCAGCTTGTTTTTCCGCAAGCTATCCCGATAGGCTGCCAGCCGGCCTTCCGTCAGCTTGTCGCCGATGTAGGCGATGCGGGTGTGCCCCAGCCGGATCAGGTGGCTTATAGCCGTGCTGACGCCGTAAGCCTCATCGATGTTCAGGCAGTCGTAATTGCTGACATCATCTTCGCTGGCGATCAGGACGAGCGGCGTGTGCCAGATGTCCTTGACCCCACCGACTGTTCCCTGAATATCGTTGCTTTCTGTTACCAATACGATGCCGTCCACCGGCTGGCGGCCAAACATTTCCAGGAAATCCACTTCTTTTCTGCGTTCGAAATCTGAGACCGCAATGGTGTAGCTGTAGCCTTTGCGGGCGATCTGCCGGCCGATGGAACTGATCAGCTGGGTATAGTAGTTGCTGTTGATCTCCGGGCAGATCACCCCGATGGTGCGGTTTTTGCTGCTGACAGCAGTGGTCTGCAGGGAAGCGAGGTTGTAATTGAGCTCCCGCGCGATGCGCACGATCCTGGCCCGTGTCTCTTCATTGATTTCCCGGCTGTTGTTCAGTGCTTTGGAAACCGTGGATACACTGACACCGGCAGCCGCGGCAATATCTTTGAGTCGTGTCATCAGAACCTCCCAGCCTTTTCCGGCTCGTCCAGGTGCACCCATGGCATAAGGAACATGTTGTATCAGCAGATGAGCAATGGCTTGTTTACGAAAAGTATAGCGAAAACGCAGCGAAACGTCAAACAGCATTGCTTCGCAGCAATGACCGCTGCATCCGTATGGCAGATAGGCGGAACGAAGATATGAAAAACCCGGAAACGAATGCTTTTCGGGTCTGGACGCGTGCAGCTGGCTGGTGTATGGTAGATTTGAAAAAATGTTTCACCGGGGAGGAAATCCGCATGCATGCAGACCAAAGCGCAAGCAAACTTTATCAGCAGCTGAGCGACCTGCTGAATGAACTCGGCATCACCAAATGTCCTGCCAGATGGCAGACGCTGTTCCCGGTTGTGATGGATCGCTTCTCCGCTTCCGGCTGCCCGCCGGTCGCGGAAGACACACTGCGCCAGGCCGACCAGCAATTTCGCCTGTTTCCCACCAGGCTGCCCCTGATCCTGCGCGGCGCCGCCTTGATCCGGCAAAATCAGGCCCTCAGCTGTTATCTCCTGCTGCTGCTGGCAGCCCTGGAAGACCGGACAGCCTTTTATGCGGAGTGGGACGAGCTGGAACAGCCACAGGCTGCGGAAGGCGAGGATCCTTTAGCTTTTGATCTGCTGCCGATCTACCTGTTGCCACCCCTGCTGCCGGCCGCCGCTGCTGTCTGGCAGGCGCGCCAGGTACCCTGGAACATCATCCAGCGTTCCTTCTCCTTTATTGAGATCAGCCTGAAGCTGCATGAGCGGCGCGTTTTTAAACCGATTTTTGACCTGCACGACCTGCGCTGGAACCTCAATTTCGCGGACAACCGCATCCTGCGCATCGGCCGTTTCAATATGGAGATCAAACCGGCCTTTCCTGGTCGTATCCAGGTGTTTCGCCATCGCGACGGACGCCTCTGCACGCTGGTCGATGACCTGCGCCTGCACCGCAGCGGCTTTGCCCTGGGCAGCCCCGGCTATACGGATGAGGACGGCGCCTATCTGGCTGTGGTGAATGATGAAGGGACCTTTTGGCAGGGACACGCAGTCCTGAAAGACGGCCGGGCAGAAGAACAGACGACGGCTTTGCCCAAAAACGACTGGCAGTGCGTGCTGCGCCGCGATGATCCTGTGATCAGCGTGCATATTCCCCATGATGACCCGCTCACCCCGGACATCTGCGCGCGCGCTTACCGGGAAACACAAGCGCTGATGCGGACCTGCTATCCGGATTTTGCCTACAAGGCTTTTATCTGCTTTTCCTGGCTGATGGACCCCCAGCTGCGCCAGCTCCTGCGCCCGAACAGCAACATTGTCCGCTTTCAGGAGCGTTTTCATCCCTTTCCGTCGCCCAGCAGCGGGCGGGGTATCTTCCGCTTTGTCTTTGAAATCGAATACGAACGACTGGAAGATCTTCCGGAAAACACCAGTCTGGAAAGGGCTTTGAAAAAGCATTACCTGGCCGGTCGTTATATTTATGAGCCGGGTGGTTTCTTTTTCCCTGACGAGCTATGATCTGAAAGCACGACGTTTTTCCCGCTCCATATAACGTGATGTTTCGAACAGGCCGCATCTTGCAGCCTGTTTTTTCGCTGGCAGGGCTGTTCTGACGGACCGGATCCAACCTGAAAAGCAGCTGTGATTGCCTGATTTCGGTTGACTTTGATGACCTGACTGCTAAAATAAGGGAAAAGGATCGAAAATGAAGCGAAAATACGACGGCCCAATGCAGTCCTGGCTGCCATTCTCTACGAAAAAGAAAAAGTTGATGGCACAGGCTGTGACGTTGTCATACAGGCGCCGTAAGCCAGCGCGGGAAAACCCGCCCAAGAAAGGATGATCCGCCTATGCGTTGTGTGAAAGCCGGTTTTGTCGGCTTCGGTGAAGTCAACACCCCCAGGGAAGTTATTGAGTCATTGTGTGCGGATGCCGCGGCGAAGCTGCGTTCGCTGGGCTGGTTGCTCAGCGAGACCGCACCAGTTTCTGATGATCCGGCCTATGCCGAAGCCAACCGGGCGGTGGCCGACCTGAAACAGGCTGATATGGACCTGCTGGTTGTTTGTGTGGCCGGCTGGATCCCTACCCATACGGTCATTCATGTCACCGACAAATTCCGCCACACCCCCATGCTGCTCTGGGGCCTGACCGGCTGGATGGACCATGGCCGTCTGGTCACCACGGCGCCCCAGGCAGGCACCAGCGCGCTGCGCCAGGTGATGCAGGGTTTGGGCTACGCGTTCCGTTATGTTTACAGCATCGTGGATCAGCCGGCTCCGCTGGGGAAAATCGCCGCTTTCGGCAGGGCTGCCCTGACAGCCGCTCTTTTGCGGGACGCACGCGTCGGCTCCATGGGCTACCGGGATATGCTGCTGTACGGCACGATGTTCGACGGCCTGGCCCTGCGCCGGGAAATCGGGGTCGAAGTGGAATGCTTTGACATGCTGGAGATGGTGCGCAACCTGGATAAAGTCGATGAGCAGGAAGCACGCCGGATCCTGGCTGAATGCCTGGATCAGTGGACTTTTGACAAAGAACCGGATGAAGCAGTGCTGCTGCGCGGGATCCGCTATTACCTGGCCTTGAAGATCAAAGTTGAGGAGCGCGGCTACCAGGCCATCACCCTGATCGATGTGGACGGGATGAAAAAGCTGGAAGGCTTTCCCCCGGCGATGGTCTTCATGCTGCTGGCCGACCGGCTTGACCTCTGCACCACGCCGGAAAACGACATCATCGGCAACGTGACCCAGCTGATGGTGAAATACTTAAGCGGCCAGGCGGCCCACTACATGGAGTTCTATGAGTATTTCCAGGACCGCGTCCTGATCGGGGTGCCGGACTACGTGCCCGGCGCGGCTGTGCGCGGCGATGTGCATATGCTGCCGGCCGCGTTCGGCAGTTTCAGCGGAAGTCTTTTGAACACATCGAAGGTCAAAGACGGCACGGTGACTTTGCTGCGCCTGGTCGAGGAAAACGGCCGCTACAAACTGCACATGGTAACAGGCAGGGCCGTACAGCCCCGCAGCTGGGAAGAGTACGGCTGGACGCATCCCGCGCCCCAGCTGGCCAGTCTCGAGGTCATTCTGGACACACCGGTGGAGCAATTTGCTGACAAGGTGGCCTCCCAGCATACGATTGTCGCCTATGGTGACCTGCGTGACGCGGTCACCCAGTTGTGCCGCATCCTCAAAATTGAGATCATCTGATCAAAGTCGGACAAGCAATCATGATACGTGACAAGCAGCCAGGATTCTGGTAAGCAGATCCGGCTGCCAAAAAGGAGGACAAGAATATGGGTAAGCTTAAAGTCGGTTGGGCAGAACGGGACATCACCACCCGGGAACCATGTTACATTCCGGGCCATTTCAACATGCGCATTTCCGAAGGAGTGATCGACCCGCTGAGCACAACCGCGCTGGTAGTGGAAGGCGACGGGGATCTCGCTATCTTCCTTTCCATCGACTGCGTGGTCATCCGCTCTTTCCTGCTTGATGAGATCCGCGGCAAGGTGAAGCGGAAAAATCCGGAGATTCCCTACATGAAGATCCTGGCCAACGCAACACACGCGCATACGACACCCAGCCACTATTATGACGGCGGCCCGATCGATGACAGCATTAAAGCCTTCTACACAGAAGAGGAGCTGGAACAAAGCCTGGCAGAATACAAGCTTTCCTCATTGATCGATGTGCCGCGTGACGGCATGCCGGTTGCCTCCAGCGATGCCTACCGCGATTTCCTTTCCGACCAGGCTGCCGACGCCATCTGTGAAGCGTACGGAAAACGCTCGGAAGCCGGCATTGCCTACGGTTATGGTTTTGCGGTGGTCGCCCACAGCCGCCGCACCGTCTATCTTGACGATTACGGCAAGCGGCCCAATGTGGAACTGAATTCGCTGACCTCGCTGCACGGCCACGCGGTGATGTACGGAGCGACCCGCGATGACCAGTTCAGCCATTACGAAGCGGGGGCAGACCATTTTCTCAATGTCCTCTACACCTTTGACAGCGCCGGCCGGCTGACCGGTGCCGTGATCAACATCCCCTGCCCGTCGCAGAACTCGGAAGGGGAGGCCAACAGGCGTTTGACTGCTGATTTCTGGCAGGATATTAAAAAGGCCATTCGGGCCCGCCACGGTGCTATCAGGATCCTGACCCAGTCCGCGGCCGGCGGTGACTTGTCGCCCCGCCTTCTCCATTACAAAGAAGCCCAGCTGCGCCGCTTTAACTTGAAATACGGCAATGAGGGCGAGGACCTGAGCAAGCGTGTGGAGGAAATGGCCCGCCGGGACATCGGCGAGCGGGTCGCCTGGGCCTTCGACGAAATATTGGGCTGGGCCGGCAAGGATATCCGTGTTGACCTGCCGGTACGCCATGTGGTGCGTACCGTCCAGCTGAGCCGCCGCCTGATTACAGACGAGGAGTATGCGTTGGCCCAAAATGAACTGGCCGCTCTGGAAAAAGAGCCATACCGCTTCGACCAGGGCTCGCCCAAGGCCAACCTGGACTACAATTCCATCCTGCAGTCCAAGCGCAACCGTTTCACCAAGGTGATCAGGCGCTACGAAAAGCAGCAGGCCAGCCCTAAACTGCCTATGGAGCTGCATGCGATCCAGATCGGCGACATCGCTTTCGCCTCCAACCGCTTTGAGCTGTATATGGACTACCAGCACAGGATCCAGGCCCGCAGTCCCTTTATGCAGACCTTTGTCGTACAGCTGTCCGGACAGCCGGGTATGGATGGCGGCACCTATCTTTGCACCGAACGGGCCCGCCAGGGTAAAGGCTATTCCGCCAGTATGTTCTGCAATGAGGTTTCTGTGGAGGGAGGCCAGGAGCTGGTCAATGAGACCCTTAAGATCCTCGAGTCCCTGAAGGCAGCGGACGCGACTTAAGGACACAACAAAAAGCACTGCCCCCGGCAACGGGACGGGGGCAGTGCCCCAAATGGCCCGGGATCTGGTCAGCCAGTCCCGGGCTTTTGCCTGTTCAGGCGGGGCCGCTTACCTGGAAAGTCTCTTCCAGCGGACCGATGGACACTTTAAAAGAACCCGGCTCAACTTCCGGCTTCATCTGCTCATTGATGAAGGCCAGATCCTTGCAGCTCAGCGAGAAGCTGACCCGGCGGCTTTCGCCCGGCTGCAGACTGACTTTGCAAAAGCCACGCAGCTGGCGGGCTACGGGTGTGATGCGGCTGTAGCAGTCGGTGAGGAACAGCAGGACTGTTTCCTTACCGGCCCTGGCACCGCTGTTTTTCACCGTGACGCTGACCTCAACCTGCCCGTCGGCCTGGATTTCCTGAGGTGTGATCAGCAGGCCGCTGTAGCTGAAGGAGGTGTAGCTGAGGCCGAAACCGAACGGGTAGAGCGGCTGCGGACTGGCAAACACATAGTCCCGTCCCGCCTTATCCGGGCTGCCCGGTTTGTGGTAATAGCCGCGGGCGGATATTTTGTGGTTGTAGAAGCTGGGGATATGGCCGGTGGAGCGCGGGAAGCTGATGGGCAGGCGGCCGGAAGGGCTTTCCTCACCGAAAAGCAGGTCGCAGAGCGCGTGTCCGCCCTGTTCACCGGGGTACCAGGCCTGCAGGATGGCCCGGGCGAAAAGGCCGCTTTCGCTTAGATCGTAAGGGCGTCCGCTGACCATCACCAGGACAACCGGCTTGCCGGTGGCCGCAACCGCTTCCAGCAGCTGGCTTTGTGCCGGCGGCAACCGCAGGTCGTGCAGGTCGAAACCTTCGCCGCAGGTGACGACATGGCCGCCGCTGTCGTCGCCCCAGCCGATGCCGCCGTGGTAGTTGCTGTTGTCGCCCAGGGCTACAATGGCCACATCGGCCTGCTGTGCTGCCTGTATGGCAGCGTCCAGGGCTTGCGGGTCACTGCCGGCGATCGAACAGCCGGGTGCGTAAAACAAACGTTCCGAACCGATGCGGCTGAGCAGGGCGTCATAGAGGCCGACGGCCCGTTCACTGGCCGCGCGGTGCGTGTAGTCGCCCAGCTGCATCTGGCGGGCATTGGGGCCGAGCAGGGCGACCTTCGTGCCTGCTTCTGCCAGCGGCAGCAGGTTCTGCTCATTTTTCAAGAGGACGATCGACTCCCGGGCGAGCTGGCGGCTTAGATCCAGCGCAGCCGCACTGCGTAGCTGCGGCAGCTGATCAACCTGGGCGTAGGGTTCCTCGAACAAGCCCAGCAGGAACTTGACGCGCAGGATGCGCCGCACCGCCTGATCGATCTGCTCGTGCAAAAGTGGTTCCTGGCGGGCGGCTTCCAGCAGCTCCGGACCGAACCCGAAGACATTGGGGGCTTCCATGTCCAGCCCGGCAGCCAAGGCCATGCGGCCGGCGCTCAGGGCATCCGGCGCGACTTTGTGGAAGCTGTGCAGCATCGTGATCGCTCCGAAATCCGAAACGGTGAAGCCTTGAAAACCAAGTCCTCCGCGCAGCAGGTCGGTCATGAGAAAGCGGGAGGCGTGCAGGGGAATGCCGTCCCACTCGCTGTAAGCCGGCATGATGGAGAGGGCGCCGGCTTCTTGTACAGCGGCGGCGAAGGGCGGCAGCATGGTGTCGCGCAGTTCACGCTCACCGCAGTGGACCGGTGCCAGGTTGATGCCGCCTTCCGGACTGCCATGGGCGACATAATGCTTGGGCGAGCAGGCAACGCCGGCTCCCTGCAATGCGCTGATGTAGGCGCAGCCCAGCCGGGCGGGAAGGTAAGGGTCTTCACCGTAGTTTTCCTCGGTTCGCCCCCAGCGCGGGTCGCGGGACAAGTCCAGGTTGGGCGCGTAGGTCTGGCGGATGCCCAGGGCACGGGCTTCCCGGCCGATATGCGCGGCCATCTCGGCGATCAGCGGAACATTGAAGGTGGCCCCCAGTCCGATGGCCTGGGGAAAGACCGTGGCCTGTGGGCTCATGACGCCATGCAGCGACTCCCCCATCATGAGCAGGGGAATGCCCAGCCGGGTTTCTTCCAGGAAATAACGCTGGAAGCGGTTGAGCAGCCGCGGATCGAAATCACGGGGGCTGTAGGTACCGCCCAGACCATGCGGCCAGACAGCCGCCAGACGTTCAGTGGAGAAGGGCTGACCTTCCAGTTGTTCATCAATCTGCGGGGTAAGACGTATCTGGACCAGTTTCTCTTCCAGCGTCATGCGGGACAGCAGGTCGTCAACGCGCTCTTCCACCGGCAGAGCAGGGTTTTTATAGGCTTCCATATCGATACGCTCCTGGGCAGCCGGGGCGTCCGGACGGGCGCTGGTTTCTCCACACAGGGGAGGCCGGATGCCCTTTTAAGTATATTCATTATCGAAATGTACGTCAACATATCGAAAAGACGGGCAACAGCCTGAGGCAAGCCTGCCTGACCGGCTGGCCGGGGGTTTATTGACAGACCATAGCCCCTGTCTTATACTTCTGGATAGGTAATGAAACACGGCTCCGCCCTGCCAGGCTGGAGAAAGCAGCGAAAAGTCCCGGGTGCTTGTGTGTCGGTGCACGTTCCAGCCGCCTGGCATAACGAAAAAAGTTGCGAAACAGCCCGCCAGCCGCATGAGCCGGCCTGACAACCTGATCCGTCGTGCATATGAATGATTGAGGAGACTTGATTATGGCAAAGTTCACCCCGTATCCCGTTCGCTGGGATGAAGCTCCTGTCGATATTTCTTTTGTTTTCAACCAGGAAAAACCGGCCGGACGCCATGGCTTTCTTAAGGTCAAAGGCAACGCCTTTGCTTTTGAAGACGGTACACCCGGCCTTTTCTGGGGCACCAATTTCAACAGCGGCGCCAATTTCCCGGATTTTGACTACAGTGAGAAGACCGCCAAACGCCTCGGCCGCATCGGTGTCAACATCGTCCGGTTCCACCAGCTGGACGCCGAGTGGGCCACACCCAACATTTTCCAGTTCAGCAAAGGTGAAAGACTGCTGACCACCCGCCGCCTGGATCCGGAAAGCATGAAGCGCCTCGATTACCTGATCTACTGCCTCAAGCAGGAAGGCATCTACTGCTATCTGGACCTGATGACCTACCGCAAGTTCAAGTCCGGCGACGATGTGCCGAACGCGCGTCTTTTGGGTGATTCCGCCAAACCCTACAGCATCTTCTCGCGCCGGCTGATCGACCTGCAGAAGGAATTCATCAACAACATCTGGAACCATGTCAACCCCTATACCGGACTGGCTTACAAAGACGACCCGGTGATCATCCTGTCGGAGATCACCAATGAATGCGACCTCTTCACCAGGCGTTTCACCTTCGATATCGAACCCTACCACACCGAGCTGGTCGGCCTCATGAAAGAATGGCTGGCTGAAGAAGGCCTGGATTACCCGGCGGCGACCGCCAGTTTCCAGGAGCAGGACGACATCATGGTCCGCTTCAAAATGACGCTCCAGGAGCGCTATTACCGCGAGCTTTACACGCTCATGCGCGATATCGGCGTTAAAATCCCCATCACGGGCACCAACTGGAGCATCGACACCGCCAATGCCCTGACCCAGAAAGCAACCGACTTCGACGACAGCCATGCCTATTTCTATGCCTGGAACTGGGGCGAGTTCAAGAAAGGCAACGATCCGCGGGCCATGGTGGCCGAGCAGGACGGCATGCTGCGCGGCTTGTGCCTGAACACCTCGCCGGACCGGCCTTTCTTTGTCTCTGAGTGGGACTGCCCCTGGCCCAATGAATTCCGGGCCGACAGCTCGCTGTTGATGGCCGCGGCCGGTTCGCTGCAGGGCTGGGGCGGTTTTACCATCCATACCTATATGTATGCCACGCGCCGCGACCAGCAGGTGATCGGCAAAGAGATCGCGGCCCGCACCATCAGCAACGTCCCTTACCGTGAGGGCATTTTCGCTACCTGGAATGACCCGGCTAAGTTTGGCCTTTTCTACCATGCCGCCCTGATCATGCGCCGCGGCGATGTACGCACAGCGCAAAAGACACTGGCCATTGCGGTCGATGACCTGACCAGCAGCGCCGCTCAGATTGACGCTCTCAGCCTGGTGGCGGAACAGCACAAAGTCGGCCTGACATTCGACGGCCAGGCGCACGGCGCGGACGCTGTTGTCGCGGCGGACACACCGCTGGTGGATCCCTCTGCCGGTGACGTGCGTTCCGATACCGGAGAACTCTGGCGCAGCTGGCAACGCCGTGTCGGCAGTATCGACACAGCGCGCAGCCAGTGCCTCTATGGCTTCCTGGGGAACGCCGGCCAGCTGGCCACACGCGATCTGAGCGTAGCGGTCACCAACGATTATGCCGTCATCGCCCTCAGCTCGCTGACGGATGAAGCCATCAGCACATCCGGCAATCTGCTCCTGACAACGGTCGGCCGCGCGGAAAACAGCGGCATGATCTTCAATGAAGACCGGACTGAAGTGCTGGATACCGGTAAACCGCCGATTCTCATCGAGGTGATTGAGGCGGATATCGTCCTGAAGACGGAGCGGCCGAACCTGACGGTCTGGTCGATCGGGCCGGAAGGCTTCTATACCGGCCGCATCCCCTCGACCTGGACGGACGGTGAGCTGCGCTTCCACCTGGGCGACACCTGCCAGTCGATGTACTACCTGATTCTTGACGAGTAAACCACTCGATTTTCCCACGTTGCACGGCAGGTGAAAAATCATCAGCCTGTGGGCGCATGATGTCGATAAAAAGCGTCTGGATCCTGCCTGAGGCCCATCGACTTGTGGCAAAGGGATCGATTGGCTAGACGGCGCACAGAGGAATATGTATGTTAAAACAACAACCAACCGATATCGTGGTGGTGGGTGGCGGTACCGCTGGTGTGATCGCCGCCCTGGCCGCGGCCCGTAACGGCGCCCGCGTAACATTGCTTGAGAAAGGCGGCTTCCCCGGTGGTGTAGCCGCCTTCGGCATTCCTTTCCTGGCTTTTCGCGACGGACGCGGCCGTCGGGTTGTCGGCGGCCTGGCCCAGGAGCTTGTAGCGCGCCTGGTGGCTCTGGATGCCAGTCCCGGCCATGTCGGCGGCACAACCTGGGCCGGTGACGGTCTTGACCAGCAGTTCCATCTGACCCCATACGATCCGGAAGGCTACAAGGCACTGATCCTGCAGATGCTGGCTGAAGCCGGTGTTGATTTGCAGCTGCACACCTGGTTTACCGGTGTCGATCAGGATCCGGACGGACGGTTGACCGC
>JAAYLM010000281.1 GCA_012521915.1 Oscillospiraceae bacterium
ATCTCGGAAAATGGTCTGTGATATTTTATGACGTTATCGACAATCCATGTGGTGCTACGTTGTCCGCTTCTCATATAGCCCATGAGATTGTAAGACAATACATTTCCATTGCCATCCCTCGTCCAACTCGCTCCGGCTGGCGGCGCTGTCGTGAGAGGGTGCTCCTGCGAAAAGATAAATACACCGCCGTCTGCAAGTATTCTGCTAACGCTTGCTACAAAACTGTCAAAATCTTTAATGTAATGTATCGCCAGCGAACTGAATACAACATCGAAGCGTCCGTCAACGCAGGATAAATCACTCATATCAGCATTAATAAACTCGATCCCTGTATTCTCGTTTTTAGCGACATCGAGCATCTTTTCGGATATATCGATTCCTTCCACTCTTGAGGCTCCGAGGCATTTAAACTTAGCACAGTTTTCACCATAACCGCAACCGAGATCAAGTACGGCTTTGTCTGTTAGATCCGGTGCAAGCGAAAAGAGCGCAGGCTTTTCTTCGAGGATATTGGCGCTATCGGGGTTATCCCGCAACTTTTTATATCCATCGAAAAAGGTTTGATTATCGTAGATGTTCTGCGATGAGTCCTTAAATTTATCATCATCAATCATCATACTATGCCTCCTCGTTATAGAAACAGGATTTATATTTCATAAGCGTGTTTTCTACTTCACTCCATTTGGCCTCATCAATTGCCTTCTGCTTAGCCGTTACCTTGATGCCCCGGACCGGAGTCCTTTGTACATTGAATATTTCATAAATTTTCTGACAGCAATTTGGGGGAAAAAAGCACCCGATCTTTGTATCAAAGATTGAGTGCTTCTATGGCGGAGGGCAAGAGATTTGAACTCTCGTTACGCTATTAACGCAAACACGATTTCCAATCGTGCGCCTTAAGCCGCTCGGCCAACCCTCCGTGTTTGTTCTGTTCAGTTTTACGACCGTTTCTTTAATCTGTCACTTAATACCCATATGTGTACCTTAAGCCGCACCATACATCTTATCCCAGATAAGATGCCAATTATAAAGGAGCAAATGGAATATACCATCTTGCCGAAAAAAAGTCAAACGGCACTGTTCCTTTAATAAGAGATGTTTGACCTCTTCCTGCTTCATCAACTAACCTGATGGTTAATCTCCACAGGCGTGACTTCCCGCAAAGTGTGCGGTAGTTTTTCCAACTGATCCTGTCCACCCGTTGTGCTTGCCTGTTACCTTTTTTCTGATAGAACAGGATACAAAGACGCGCGATTGATGAGTGGCCACTCCTTCAAGAGTATTCTTGTTGCCGCTACCATGATGTTAATGGCCGCATTGGTATCCCGGTCATGCTGTGTCTGGCAGACAGAACAAACCCAGTGCCGATCCTGGAGTGTTAGTGCGTGATTGATGGTATGGCAACGGCAGCATTGTTTGCTGCTCGGTAGGTATCGGGGCACAACAATAACTGCTTTCCCCTGTTTTTTCGCTTTATAGCTTAACATCCACATGAACTGATGCCATGAAGCGTCGGCAATTTTTCTGGCTCGGTGGTTTTGTAACATCAATTGATGTATTGACAGGTTTTCAATGGCAATAACATCATATTTTTTCACGATCTCAGTTGATACCTCGTGCAAAAATCCATTTCTTCTGTTTTGAATCTGTGCGTGTTTTCTAGCCAACCTAAGCCTGGCTTTGGCCCGATTCCGGCTGGCTTCATTTTTTCGGCTGAGCTGGCGATGACAGCGTTTGATGCTTGTCAGATTACTGCTGAAAAATTCTGGATTCTGGTAGGTGCTGCCATCTGATAAGGTCAAATAGTGCGTGATACCGACATCAATGCCAACAATGCTGATTTTCCTTTTCTGTAAAGTCTTATAGATGCTTTTTTTACTGTCTGCTTTTTTTGCCAGAAGGCTGATATAGTATCGCCCAGCCACTGTTTCGCATATCGTCAGATAAATCAGACGGCCTACTGGCTTTCTGGTGATACTGACTTTGACCTGTCCCAGTAATGTCATTCTGATGGTGTTATGACCGATGGCCAGTGATTGGTTACAGACCAGAAAACGAATGGTTTGCTTGTGCTGTTTACAGGACTTGAAATGAAGGTTACGACCGTTTTGCACAGCCATCTTTCTGTTCTGGGCAAAATGGCGCAACACGCTGACCAGGATCGATCGATCAGTGAGATCATGACTTTTTTCCTGTTGCAGAAAG
>JAAYLM010000282.1 GCA_012521915.1 Oscillospiraceae bacterium
GGTTTCCCCCATTGCCCAATATTCCCCACTGCTGCCTCCCGTAGGAGTCTGGGCCGTGTCTCAGTCCCAATGTGGCCGATCAACCTCTCAGTTCGGCTACCGATCGCGGTCTTGGTGGGCCGTTACCTCACCAACTAACTAATCGGACGCGAGCCCATCTTCTGCCGGACCGAAGTCCTATGATTACAGGAAGAGGTCTCCCCGTAATTTCATGCGGTATTAGCACTGGTTTCCCAATGTTATTCCCCAGCTGAAGGCAGGTTGCTCACGTGTTACTCACCCGTCCGCCGCTAAGATACCTTTCCGTACGAGTACTTCTGGGTATCTCCGCTCGACTTGCATGTGTTAGGCACGCCGCCAGCGTTCATCCTGAGCCAGGATCAAACTCTCAAATAAAGTTACTTGAAAGCCTTTTGGCTCTTTGTTTACTTGTTTTTTTCAACTCTCGTTGAATTGAACTTTTGGCTCGTCTTTGTCTTTTTCACTGTTCAATTTTCAAGGTCCGTCCTCGCTTCCCGCGAGGCGCTTTGCTATCTTATCATCGTTACAAGGCTTTGTCAACACCTTGTTTCACTCTTTTTAAATTCTTTTTCAGCTTCTAATTTCCTGATCTTTTTAAAATATTTTCATATCATCATCATCATCGCAGAACGTCTTGTCAATAATTTCCGGAACGTAATGGGGCGGTTTTCGCCAGTTCTTTTACCTGCCCGGTAAGTTGGCCTTTGCCAAATCCGCGCTGCGATGTCAATCGTCGCCTGCAGAACCTGCGGATGGCTCTTCATCTGCTCCTACCATATCTGCAACATCGGCATCGGCTTCTTCATCATCTCCACATAGTTCCTGCTGCACCACAGCCATGTCAACAACACGGCCTTCCCTGGTCCTCATCAAGGTCACACCCTGCGTGACGCGGCCAAGAACGGGTATCTCCGCCGCAGCAATCCGTATAAGAACGCCAGAATCATTGATCAGGATCATATCTTGCTCATCACTGACCAAAGCCACGCCAGCCAGCAACCCTGTTTTCTCAGACGGCCGGTAGGTGATCAAACCTTTCCCGCCCCTTGTCTGGTTTCTGTATTCTTCCAGTTCAGTCCGTTTACCGAAACCGCGTTCAGAAACAACCAGAAGCGTCCGGTCTGGGCGGGTCACCACCATGCCGATTACATCGTCACCATCATCTAGCTGGATCCCGCGCACACCTTGTGTGTTGCGCCCTATTGAACGGACTTGATCCTGGCTAAATCGAATCGCCAGACCCCTGCGGGTAACCAGCATGATATCATGCCCTTCTTGAATCAGGCTTACACCTACAAGCTCGTCATTTTCACGCAAACGCATTGCGATCAGGCCGCTTTTGTTGATGTTGGCATACTCATTCAATTCTGTCTTCTTGATAATGCCGCTGTGTGTTGCCATGAGGAGGCAGCCGCCTTCATCGAAAGAACGGACCGGAATAACGGTTTTAACTTTTTCGCCACCATCCAGATGAAGAAGGTTGATGATAGCCATACCCCGTGCATGACGGCTTGCTTCGGGAATCTGATAGCCCTTCAGACGGAAAACGCGCCCCAGGTTTGTGAAGAAAAGGAGTACATGGTGCGTTGTGGTTGTCAGGACAGTCTCCGCGAAGTCTTCGTCGCGGGTCTGTAATCCGCTGACGCCTCTTCCGCCACGGTGCTGGATGCTGCATGTCTCAACCGGCATGCGCTTGACATAGCCAAAGTGGGTAATCGTGATCACGATGTCGCGTTCCTGTATCAGCGACTCGTCATCAATCATATCATCCTCATCCTGCTCAATACTGGTGCGGCGATCGTCCGCAAAGCGGCTGCGCAGCTGCAACAGTTCATCCTTGATAATCTGCAGCAAGAGCTTTTCTTCCGCGAGAATACGCTCGTAATACTCAATTTTCTCACACAGATCACGATACTCATTTTCCAGTTTATCGCGCTCAAGCCCCGTCAGGCGGCCCAACCGCATGTCCACGATGTGCTGTGCCTGTTTGGACGAGAAGGCGAAACGCTCGATCAGGCGCTCTTTGGCGATGTCTTCGGTGCGTGACCCCCGGATGATGGCAATGACTTCATCAATGTGGTCGATAGCCAGGCGCAGCCCTTCCACGATGTGGCGGCGCGCTTCTGCGCGCTCCAGGTCAAACAGTGTGCGCCTGCGGACGACTTCTTTCTGGTGCGCGATATAATGTTGCAGTGCTTCCAGCAGATTGACAATCCGGGGTTCATAGCGGCCTTGCTCGTCAGGAACAAGCGCCAGCATGTTCGCGTTGAATGCATCCTGCATCTGGGTGTTTTTATACAGCTGATTGAGCACAACGTTAGCATTGGCATCTTTTTTCAGTTCAACAACGATACGCACAGCGTCATTACGATCTGATTCATCACGCAGATCGGATATCCCTTCGATCCGCTTCTCTTTAACGATTTCGGCAATACGTTCGATCAGTCTGGCTTTGTTGACCATGTAAGGAAGGTCTTGGACAACAAGCCGCTGCCGATTATTGCGCATGGCCTCGATCTCAACGCGGGCACGTACGATAATCCGTCCTTTGCCTGTACGATAGGCATCCCGGATCCCTGCCCTGCCGATGATCATGCCACCTGTCGGGAAATCCGGACCCTTAATTACTTCCATAAGCTCGTCTGGTGTCGTCTCCGGATTATCAATCAGCAGGCTGACACCATCGATCACTTCACCGAGGTTGTGTGGCGGAATGTTTGTGGCCATACCAACGGCAATACCAGTAGAACCATTGACAAGCAGGTTGGGGAAGCGGGACGGAAGCACAACAGGCTCCATTTCGTGCTCATCAAAATTCGGCCTGAAATCCACCGTATTCTTATTGATGTCGCTCATCATCTCCAGGGAGATGCGGGACAATTTTGCTTCCGTATAACGGTAGGCAGCTGGTGAGTCACCATCACGCGAACCAAAATTGCCGTGACCGTCAACCAGCATATGGCGCATGGAAAAATCCTGAGCCATACGCACCAGCGAGTCATAAACCGCAGCGTCACCATGAGGATGGAAACGGCCCAGCACATCACCGACAGTTGTCGCACATTTTCGGTATGGCTTATCTGGCGTAAAACCCTGTGTGAACATCGAGTAAAGAATACGCCGGTGTACAGGTTTCAAACCGTCGCGCACATCCGGTAGAGCACGGTCGGAAATGACGCTCATCGCATAATCGATAAACGATTTTTTCATTTCCTCTTCCAGGTCTACTGGGATGATGGTGTTTTCCGGATTACGGAATGCGGCATCCACAGCTGCTTCCTTTTGTCTCTGCAGGTCTCTTTTATCTGAATTTCGCTGCTGTTCGTCTTTGTCCAGCTGATCAGCCATGCAAGTCGTTCCTCCTCTGCAATGTGGTAGGCGAATCTAATCAATTATAACATGTTCAAAGCTTTTCCGCCATCACAAAGGCTTTTTTTCAGGCATGCCCGCTTTGCGTGGATACATCGGCAGCGTAGGTTCCACTTTCCTGATACAGAACAAAGACCGGTGCTGATCAGTGCCCGGTAGCGTAAATGTTTTTATGGTTTCCAGCTGACCGCCCATCAGCTGAACAGCCCGGTTTGCCTGCGGCCACTCTTGATCCGTTTTACCCTTCATGGCAACAAAAACACCGTTAACCCTGACAAAAGGCAGACAATACTCCACGAGAACATTCAGGGGTGCCACTGCCCTGGCGATAGCCAGATCAAAACGATCACGCAAGCCAGCCTGCCGACCCGCGTCTTCCGCGCGGGCGTGCACAGCGGTTGCATG
Organism: Oscillospiraceae bacterium; assembly: GCA_012521915.1. Lineage (GTDB taxonomy): Bacteria > Bacillota > Clostridia > Saccharofermentanales > UBA5734 > JAAYBY01. Next base: position 3,796 of record JAAYLM010000282.1, read on the forward strand.
GGTCAGGCCAAGTTCCTGGATAACCGTTTCAAGAAAGCGGATACGTTTGGCTAAAGAATCAAGCAGGACACCCTGCCATTGAGGGCGCATAACCAACAACGGCAGACCAGGCAGCCCGGCCCCGCTGCCTATGTCAATAAAGCGAATCCGGAACTGACCGGACCTTGCGGACATGAACGCGTCCATTATCGGCAGCACTGTCAACGAGTCCTGGATATGTTTGACAGCGATTCCGTCGTCGTCGGTAACCGCTGTCAAGTTCATCTTCTCGTTCCACTTCTGCAGCATGCGGCAATAACGGGTCAACAGATCTGCTTGTTCTTGTGTCATAGGCTCGCCACCCAGACGGGCAAGCTTCTGTATATTTGCCATAAACAGCTGATCTGCGCTATTCATGTTGATCCTCCGTCTTGTCCTGCCTTTTGCCCCCGTCTTCCCTGCCGGCCTGACTGCCAAGCGACTGCAGATAAACCAGCAAAACAGACAAATCTGCAGGGGAAACACCTGAGATACGCCCGGCTTGGCCAACAGAAGCCGGCCGTTGCCGATTCAACTTCTGCCGGGCCTCAAGACGAAGGCCTTTGATCTGGCTGTAATCAAGATGTTCGGGCAGACGCCTGTTTTCCATTTTGCGAAACTGGCGGATCCGTTCTTCTTCCAACTTTATATAACCTTCGTATCTCAGGGATACTTCTACTGCATACTGGACATCGTCACGCAGGTTCGAACGATCCGGATCCAACGGAGCCAGTACTGCATAATTCAGTTCTGGCCTTTTCATCAGTTCAGCCAAGCTGAGCGGTTGCCGCAAAGATGAGCTCCCAAGTTTTGCTAAAAATTCATTTGATTGTTGATCCGGTTTAATTCGCGTTATGCGGCATCGCGCAATCTCATCCCTGATCAGGTTCTGCTTGTTCTGGAATCGCTGCCAGCGTTCGTTTGAAATCAGACCAATCTCATACCCGATCGGTGTCAAACGTTCCTCTGCGTTGTCCTGGCGAAGCACCAGACGATATTCGGCCCGGGAAGTCATCATCCGATAGGGTTCAGGTGTCCCTCTGGTAACCAGATCATCAATCAGGACCCCTATGTAAGCCTGGGAGCGGTCCAGAACGAGCGGTGGTTGCCCTGACAGCTGGCGATCGGCATTGATGCCAGCGATCAAACCCTGTGCCGCTGCCTCTTCATAACCGGACGTACCATTGACCTGGCCGGCAGCGAACAGACCGCTGACGCTTTTTGCCTCCAGTGACATTTTCAGACAAGTCGGATCCAGGCAATCGTACTCGATAGCATAGGCACTGCGCATAATCTGGGCGTTTTCCAGACCAGGCAGGGAATGGACCATCTGCAGTTGGACATCTTCAGGCATGCTGCTGGACATACCTTGGAGGTAGATTTCTTCCGTATCACTACCCATAGGCTCCAGAAAAACCTGGTGGCGCTGTTTGTCAGGAAATTTGACATATTTATCTTCCAGAGAAGGGCAGTAACGGGGACCTACCCCTTCAATAACGCCGCTGTAAAGGGGAGAACGATGCAGATTCGCTTCGATAACTTCGCGGGTTTCAGGCGTTGTCCAGGTCAGCCAGCAGGGAATCTGCTCAAGGGAATCAAGCGCGGCCGCCGCATTCTCTTCGTGTGAAAACGGGTGTATCAAAGGGTCGCCATCCTGGCGTTCCAGACGGGAAAAGTCAACACTGCGCCGGTTTACACGCGTTGGTGTGCCCGTTTTGAAGCGCAGCAAAGGCAGGCCCAATGCCCGCAGGCTGGCAGACAGGCCGTGCGCGGCAAACTGGCTGTCCGGCCCTCCGCTGTATTGGCAGTCACCAATAATGATTCTGCTCTCAAGAAAAGTTCCGGTCGCCAAAATGACTGTTTGGCAGCTGATTACAGCCTCGGTTCGCAACAGGACGCCACAAACGCGGTTGCCGTTTTTATCAATATCTGCCAGTAGAGACGTGACTTCCCCCTGGCGGAGATGCAAACCAGGTTGTTTTTCCAGCGTCTGCTTCATGAATGCCTGATAACGCCTGCGGTCAATCTGTGCCCGGGGCGACAATACAGCCGGGCCGCGCGAAGCGTTGAGCATACGGAACTGCAGCATCGTGCGGTCAGCTGCCCGCCCCATCTCACCGCCCAACGCGTCAATTTCGCGAACAAGCTGGCCTTTCGCCGTTCCTCCGATATTGGGATTGCATGGCATGTTAGCCACAGTATCCAGGTTCATCCCCAGTATCAGTGTTTTCCTGCCCAACCTGGCTGCTGCCAGTGCTGCTTCGCAGCCAGCATGACCGGCACCGATGACGACAACATCATAAGTGCCGGCCAGATAAGCGCCAGATCGCGCCATAGCAGATTTCAGGTTCATCAAGCTCAAAGCTTAGCCTCCTCTTTATTTAACAACAGCCGTCTCACTTGCCCACGCAAAAACGGCTGAAAATCGTGTCGATCAGCGTTTCGGTAACCTGGTCGCCTGTGAGCTCTGCCAGCGCTTCCAGGGCGCGACGCAGCAGCATGGCTGCAACATCCAGGGTAAGACCATTCCGCATGCCGGATTCTGCTTGTCGAATGGCCTGGGCAGCTTTGTCCAGACAGTGGCGATGGCGGCTGCTGGTGATCAGAACATCTTCCTGCCTGTCCAGTCCGTGCGATTCGTATTCAGAAACAATCCTGTCCCGGATCCGGATGAGGCCTTCGCCAGTCACAGCCGAACAAGTCATCACCAGACGATCAGGCCATTTCGCTTGTACCTTCTGCCGTAAAACCATGCTTGTATTCAGATCATCCTTGCTGATTAAAAGAATCAGTGCCGGATGGGTACGCTCGTTCAGATCCGGGGGAAGATCAGCCTCCAGGTCTTCCTCTGGCGAAATCAGCCAGAATATCAAGTCAGCCTGTTCCATCGCCTGCCTGGCCCGACTGACGCCAATCTGTTCAACGACATCCGTGGTATCCCTCAGGCCTGCTGTATCAATCAGGCGTACCGGGATGCCCTGCACATCGATAAGCTCTTCCACCGTATCACGTGTTGTCCCCGGTACTGCTGTGACAATGGCCCGATCATAACCGGACAGGGCATTCAGAAGCGACGACTTTCCGACGTTGGGCCGACCAGCAAGAACGACGGTCAGCCCTTCGCGCAGCAGCCGTCCTTGTTCATATCCTGCAATCCGCCTTGCCAGCCGTTCATACACAGGGCGCAAGCCACGGCATAACTGGTCAGCCGCCAAATCGCTTTCATCGTGTTCCGGGAATTCCAGAACCAGTTCAAGGCTGGCCAGCAGATTGTAAATCTCCGTGATATCCTGTCGCACCAGCTGAGAAAGGTGCCCTTTTAGCTGAGCAGCCGCATTACCGGCACTGCGCGCCGCATCTGCTGAAATCAGATCCATGACTGCCTCTGCCTGGGTCAGATCCATTTTCCCGTTCATAAAGGCTCGCCTGGTGAATTCTCCAGGCTCCGCCGGCCTTGCGCCATGACGGATGAGCAGGGCAAGAATACTCTGTTTGACAGCCACACCACCATGACAGCTTATCTCAATGGTATCCTCACCTGTGAATGAGCGCGGCGCGGTGAACCGGGTCAAAACCACCTGGTCGATAACAGAGCCATCTGCCGGGTCCGTTATGTACCCTGCGGCACATGTATAGCCCGTCATTTGGCTGACAGGCTGGAAGCGACTTGAAGCAGGCGCGAAGAGCGGTTCAGCCAATTCAGCCGCGCCAGGTCCGGACATGCGGATCACAGCCAGCCCGCTTTGGCCCGGCGGCGTCGCGATGGCCACACAGATGTCATTGCGGCTGTTCGTACCATTCACTTGATCAAGGTCAAACGCATTCTCGTCAGTAAACATTTCGCCTCATCCGTTTCTCACCGGCAGCTGTTCTGCCCAATACCTGAAATACCCTGTGCTAAGCGCTTCCGATACACGCACACCCGGACTCGCAGAGAAATGGAAAAGCGGCTCTCAGGCCGGACAGCCCTTGAACCGCGTAGCTGAAACCTGCTCGGGCTCCGGCAGTGCAAATCATGCTTCGTCGATGGTTGGTGAGACAACAATATGTCGCTGGTCGTCTTCTCCTTCACTGTAGGTTGTCACACCAGGATAGCTCTGCAGTGTCGCATGTATGATACGTCTTTCTGCAGGGTTCATCGGTTCAAGGTTCATTTTGTGCCCGCTTCGGCTGACTTTTTCTGCTGTTCTTTCAGCCAGGCCTATTAATGTTTTTTCCCTTCTTTTCCGATAACCGGCGATATCAACCACCACACGCACACGCTCTTCAGTCTGTTTGTTAGCAACCAGTGACGCCAGGTACTGTATGGCTTCCAGCGTTTCACCGTGGCGTCCGATGGCTGCGCCACAGTCCCGGCCGGTGACATCAATATGCAGTGTATCTTCTTCCTGCCAGGAACTTATCTTTCCATGTATGCCGATCCCCGACAGGATAGCAGCTACATAGGATACGGTTTCTGCCTCTTCGGGACTTTCCGAATCTCCGGCATAGGCATCATCATCACCGTAGTACAGCGGTTCCATGGTATCGTCCACGTCCGCATCAACATCTTCGTCCATATCTGCGTCCACGTCCAGTTCAGCAGGGGTTATGTCAGAAACCCCCTCGTCGACGCTCACCCTTACTTTGGCAGGACGCCGGCCTAAGCCAAGCAGTCCGCTTTCTCCCTCATCCAAAACTTCAACAACGACATCATCGTCGGTCAATCCCAGCTCTTCAAGAGCTTCCTGGATGGCCAGTTGAACGTTTTTCGCAGTTTTCTCAATCGACACAGGCATTGATCTGATACCTCCTTGACCTTGAATCCAGTTCAGGCCTGGATTGACTCGGTCTTTTTCGCCGCTCTCGCATGCTGCTGTTCTTCTTGTTCCTGCATTGCCCGTTCCATCCGCTTCGTAAAGAAGAGATAGATATAGACAGACTGGGCGATCATCATGATATTACCGATAATCCAGTAAAGACCCATGGATGCAGGCAGGGAGAATGTGGTGACCAGCATAAACACCGGCATAATGAAATTCATTGTTTTCATCATGGATTCGCTCTTATCTTCCGGAGCCTGGCCTGCTCGGGCTGGATTCACTTTCGCCCTTTCTTTATCTTCCTGGGTCTGTTTGCGGTTCGGTGTGGTCAATCGTGTGATCCGCATCTGGATCAAAGTGGTCAAAACGACAAGCAACGGGATCACCAGCAGGGGCGCATACGACTGCCATGTTTCAGCGCCAAAAACCACTGATGGCTGGTAGCTGGGCCTGAGGCTCAGGTCGAGTCCCAGGAAATTGAGGTTGATCAGCTGATTCATCTGCAGATAACCACGCTCAATCACTTCGGCCAGAACCTTGGCATTGTTGTTGAGGATATCAACCAGGGGCATATTATCCATCACAGCACGACCCTGCACAGCTTCTGTAATCAGGGGTTGTCCACTGCCGTTGGTCAGTGTGACCAGATAAGCTGCCATCGCCTCGATCTGTTCTTTGGCAACACCCATGAGATGGACCAATGGCGCCTGGATAATCCGAAAGATCGGCCAGATAATGACCAGCTGGAGTATGGAAGGCAGGCACCCGGACAGTGGAGACGCACCGTGTTTCTTGTAAAGCTCCATCTGCAGCTGCTGCTGCTTCTGCTTGTCATTGGGATATGTCCTCTGGATCTCGGCGATTTCTCCCTGAAGCGCTTTCTGTTTAAGGGTGCTTTTCTGCTGATTGACACCAAGCGGAATCATCAAGCCACGCAACAAGACCGTGAAAATAATGATCACGGTTCCAAAGTTGCCAGTTATGTCATACAGGGCACGCATGATCCAGCCAAATGCGACATAAAGCGGATCCAGCAGGCTGAATGCCGCAACGGGTATGGAAAGAAGATCCATATGCAGATTACTCCTTTATTGCTGATCGGCATCACGTGACCGACCGGTAAAATCCCGGGTTGCCGGGATACGAACACATCTTGCCATTTCAGGGTACAGGATCATACCCGCCCCTGCTGAATGGGTTGCAGCGCAGGATGCGCCAAATGGCCATCAGACTGCCTCTCATGGCGCCATACCGCTCAATGGCGATGAGCGCATATTGAGAGCAAGTCGGAACATATTTGCAGCTGGCACCCAGTGCCGGCGACAAGTGACGCTGATACCAGCGAATAAGGGCAATCAAAAACCTTTTCACGGCTTTTGGCTTCGCGAATCCACATGCTGAGCGGTCGCAGGCTCATCAGCAGGCTGGTTCTGGTCGCGATAGATACCTGCACGCCGCAACAGGCGCATGACATCCGGCATAACCCCCTGCAGCCCAGGATCTTCTCTCGTGTTGCGTCCGACAAGGATCAGGTCATAGCCCGGTTTAACCCGTTCTTCGACGAGACGGTAACTCTCGCGCAAAAGACGTTTGACCCTGTTACGCTGAACACTGCCGCTGATCTGTCTGCTGGCAGTGATCCCCAGACGCATCTGCTTGCCTTGGCGCTTGAGATAATGCAGCACAACAAAACGGCTGCTGAGAAAGCGGCCTTTCTGGTATACACGGGCAAATTCATAGTTCTGCCGCAGCGGCAGTGTCTTTTTCATGATAAATCATGATCCTTCTGGCGTACAGCAACACTGCTGGCCGCCCTGGATATCATTCCCTGACAGACACAGAAGCAGATTAGCAGAGGGCAAGGCAACCGGACACTGAAAAAAGAAGACCACAGGCATTGCGGTCTTCAGGCGCTCAGCTGCTTTCTGCCTCTCAGCCTGCGTTTTTTGATGATCTCACGGCCGGAAGCTGTCCGCATGCGTTTCATGAAGCCGTGTTCCCTTTTGCGTTGCCGTTTCTTAGGTTGAAACGTCATTTTCATATATATGCACCTCCAAATATCGCAAACAATAGCGTTAAGATTATACAAGCACAAGACAGCACCTGTCAACTGGCCCTGGGTGACGGCTCAAATGGCAGGTTGACATGTTCCGATCGCGTTTCAGGAGGGCGTCCCAGACCAGATCAGTTCAGGTCCTGCAGACCGCGACCGGCAGCATATAAAGCGATAGTACGGCCAGATCGATTCCAGTCGGCCTATGGCTTTCCGGCAAAGCAGGTCTTTGGGGAAAAGAGAAAAAACGCTGGGGCCGCTGCCGCTCATTTGCGAGACAAGCGCACCACAGTCCAGCATCTGTTGTCGAAGCAGCGCGATTTCCGGGATATAATGACATGCTGCGGCAGTTAAAACGTTGCCTGTGCTGGCAGCCAATGCAAACAGGTCCCTGTTCCGGACAGCCCGCAAAACAGCCTCGGTGTCCGGCCGGTCCCTCTCTGCCTGGCCATTTAGGTTGTTATATGCACTAAAAATCTGAGCGGTCATGAGCGATTGATCAGGGCAGGCCAACAACACCGGAAGATCCGACCAAGAGGGCAACGGAGTCAGCTGTTCACCAATGCCTTCACAAAGAACCGTCCCGCCCTGCAGACAGAACGGTACATCAGCGCCGGTTCGGACGGCCAGTTCAAACAGATCCTGTTGCGCCAAGTGTTCAGGAAAACACCGGTTCAAGCCAAACAGCACAGCTGCAGCATCTGCGCTACCGCCAGCCAGACCAGCTGCGACGGGTATTATTTTCTTGATATGGATCGCGACACGCAAGGCCGAAGAGATGTGCGGCCTTATCTTTTCGTGTGAAAAAAACAAAGAAGCAGCTTTGTAGGCTGTATTGCCCCGGTCAAGAGGTATATCACCCAGATCACATGTCAACGAGATCGTCACCGCTTTATGAGCAGCAGTCGGGTTTTCATCCGGCTCCAGAACCAGTTCGACCTGATCAGCCAGATCAATGGTCTGCATGACCGTCGACAACAAGTGATAACCATCTGCACGCAGACCAACCACATCCAATGAAAGATTAATCTTGGCAGGAGCCAGAATAATCAGTTGTTGCATAAAAGCCCTCGAATCCAAGCGTTAATCAGCACCATGCCCGGCCATCAGCTGAGCAGCCTAATGACGCATCTCACAGCAAGGATCAGATTCCGGCTCAATGGCGATTTCAACCACACGTGTTAGAATATCTATATAACTAAAGGATACTGTTTCTTGATATGACGTGTTGTTCTTGGAGCAGCGGACAGTAAAAACGTTGGGGTAGCAACAATCAAGTATACCTTCTTGGACAATGGTCCTTTTTCTGCCCCCGTTGGATCTGAGTTTGATCCGTTTGCCAATGTAGGATTGCATCCCTCTTCTGCAGATATCGAGATCTGTTTTGACTATCATATGCACGACACCTCCGGCAAGCGTATTTCCCCGTCCAAAACCCCAAATCCTTTGATTATCATTGTATCACTTTCACAAACTAAAGTCAAATGACGAATACAACAGATTGTGGTATAATTCATTTCGTCACTCAAAATGTTGGGGAAATTGCCCTTATTTCTTCCTCAATTTTGCAGCATTTGCACAATTCGCTTGATTCGCTGGAGGTTTTAATTTATGCTTTCTGATATTGATATCGCACGCCAGGCACAAAAGCTTCCAATCAGCCAGGTCGCTGCAGCCACCGGACTTGGCGAACAAGAATGGGAACCGTATGGTCATACCAAAGCCAAAATAAATGATCTGGCAATACAACGCCTGGCCCACCATCCAGACGGGCATCTGATCCTGGTCACCGCAATCAACCCCACACCGGCTGGTGAAGGTAAAACAACAACAACCGTCGGTCTGGGACAAGCCCTGTGCCGGCTGGGTCATAAAGCTGTAATTGCCCTGCGCGAACCTTCTCTGGGTCCTGTCTTCGGGATTAAAGGCGGTGCAGCTGGCGGTGGCTATGCCCAGGTCCTCCCTATGGAAGATATCAATTTGCATTTCACAGGTGATCTACATGCCGTAGCAGCCGCCAACAATCTGCTGGCAGCACTGATCGACAACCATATCCACCAGGGAAACGCCTGTGCGATCGATCCGCGCCGCATCACCTGGAAACGCTGCATTGATATCAATGACAGGCAACTGCGCCATGTTGTGGTTGGGCTGGGAGGCAAAGTAAACGGGACGCCGCGTGAAGACAGCTTTAACATTACAGTCGCTTCAGAAATCATGGCGGTCCTCTGCCTAGCGGAAGACCTAACCGACTTGAAACAACGTCTAAACAGAATGGTGGTCGCCTGGAC
>JAAYLM010000283.1 GCA_012521915.1 Oscillospiraceae bacterium
ATCTCGCTTCATCGTCACGAACACGCACTTTTTTGCTGGGGGCGTCAATGACTTTTAAAAGAACATCGTCCACAATATCGGTGGACTTCTTTTCTTTAAGCATTAGGTTTCGCTTATCGTTGAGAGCAGTAATTACCATCCCGTGGTCGTAATTGTCGAGGGTCAAAATCTTGCGTTCCTCTTTCATTAGCGCACCTCCTGTTCCTTCGGTGCGCGGTCACGCTGGAGTGCCTCCCTCATGCGACTTCCGATTTCACCGGCGGCTTCACGAATACTGCTCAATTCGGCACGAATTTCTTTCGGGTCTTTATCTTCAAACTGTCCGGGTGCATTTTCAAAGGTAAACACGCTAACATCAACACCATACTCCCGGCATAGAACATAGGAGGCACAATAGGCGGAAAACTGAGCGTTTTCACGACTGTATTCGGAACCCATATTCCGGGCAAGCTCCGCGTGTGCCAACTCAACCGACAGACAGCGAAAAATATCCGGCGCATTCATGCCGGGGCGTACATGAATAACATTTGCTTCGGAATTATAGAACGCTCCCATATTATCCGGCAAGTTTTCATCGGCTTTGGCGGGAACGGGAGATTTGTTCATCAGGGCTTTTAGTAGAGCGCGCCCCTCCGGATAAACAGGGGGTCTGACCTTTTGATCCGAGTAGGTCTGTGAAATATCAAACACCTTTTTGATATCGGTGTACTGACCGATGGTTCCATTGTCGCGGGTAAATTGCTTACCGGATTTTAAGATATACAAGGAACGCTCTTTTTTGCGCACTCCTGCTTTTGCTGCTTTCCAATCGTCATAGCTTTTTAAGCGGGTAGCTTTGGGTAGCTGGGCCTGTATCAAAAGGACATTGCCCGGACGGTAAAGATTAAAGCGGGATTGAATGTCCAGATACTCTTTTAACTTATTGGGATCAACAAGCTCTAAAGTGGTTTTGTCGATCATGTCATACACACGATCGCGTTCCAGCTGTTTTTGTTCCTGATATTCCTTCGGATTAAACTCAGGGGAAACAGGCTCCGCTGCCCCGGTTTCCTCTCCGGCAAATAATACATCATCATAAGCTCCCATAAATTATCGCTCCTTCGTTTTATTTTTAGATTTGCGAGTATTAGGCTGTTTGTGACGGGTAGTTTGTTGTTTGCCGGATTTTCCGCGCTGAGGTTCTTCCGCCCTGCTTTTCGCCTGCTCGTTAAGCTCGGAACGGATTTTTTGAATTTCCTCTTTTACGGAAGGCGGCTGAACACCCCGTGAACTACCGTTCATATCAGAACTTTTCTTTTCGGGAGTGTTGCTGGTTTCTAAGCCATGCTCGGACAGATTTTGTTTCGTCCAAGTCGAAAATCTCCCCGCCGCAGGGTCGGGGAGATTGCTGAAAAAAGGTTTCTGTGCAACCTCCGTCGATGTCTGTTGTACGGGCGGCTGCACCGCCTGATTGTTTCCTTCTTTTGATTTTCCCTCATTAGGTAAAACAGAATCAAGAAAGCTGTCAACATCCAGATTGTCAGATTTATCGGGTGCGGCAGGCTCCGCACTTTTTTCAGATTAGCTCTTAATGATTTAGCTCTTAATCGAGGTTTTATCCACCGTTGCATATTGCAAACGCGTTATGACACGGTTGATTTTGGGAGAATCCTCTTTACGAACCAGTACATCCACCATTCCATCCGGCTTGGGTTCTTTGTCCCTGACCGCACAGTAGACGATACCGTATTTTTTTGCTTCCTGCGTGAATGCACGAATATCCTGCTCCCGAACAGGAAATACATCAAGCGGACTGCCGGATTTTATCATCCGTTTCAGTCGCTCCTTGCCCGATGGTTTCAATTGGGGTGGTTGGCTCTTTTTTGACTTTGCCAATGCCATTAACGGGGCAATGAGATTTTTAGCACCTGCCCCCGCAATGCGGATAGCGTAATCAACACCGTCTAAACTAATCTTAATGACTTGTTCAGCGGCGTCCCCTCCATTGCTCATAGGGTTTATTCCTCCTCTCAATTTTCCAAATTTGCTTGCAAATTTGATAGCAACCGCAATCTAAATTCAATATTTCAGATAATTTTGGCGGTTGCTTACCTCCTTTGTTTTGGATTTTTGTTCATTTGCCTGAACTTCAGATACCTGTCTGATTCGCTCTTTCATTTCGGCGGTGCGAACGATTATTCTGTCACATACCTTCACCTCCCGGCGCAATATTCTAAGTTCCGCTGATATACCGGCAATTTCCGATTTAACAGTGGATTTTATGGTTTCATCTTTTATTCGCCGTGACTTATAGCGCAAGCCTTGCCGTTTTTCGGTCAATTCGGAGATTTTATCTTCCAAACCTTTTCTATAAGAAAAAAGCTGGTCGGATGAATCAATACGATTCCGTCCTAACAGCTCCATTTCTTTTTTCAATTCCTGCATTTTGCGAATATCATCACGAAATATAAAATGGACTTGCCGTGCAGACAGTGACCGTTGTCCTTGTATTTGCCACTGCGATTTACCGCTTAAAAGATAAATATATCGGATATACAATGCACGGAACCCTATAATTTTCCGCGTGGTACGAATATTTCCCGTAAACC
>JAAYLM010000284.1 GCA_012521915.1 Oscillospiraceae bacterium
ACTGAATCCATCCGGCTTTGAATTTATTGGAGAAAACCCATTTATTAAATGTTTCAAAAATGCCGAAATATCACAAGAGGTCAATATAGATAAAATTTACAGTACAATTAAAATACTGCAGTCTAATCAAATTATTTATTGGTTCGGGTGTCAAAAGCCAGCTGTTAAAAATCACCCGGTAGAACCAACTGGCGACTTCTCGGATGCTTTTCGAGGTTGAAAAAGATTGTGACGGCTCGGAACGAGAAAAAAAGAAGCAAAGAGCTCTGCTCTGCTGCCCATTCCAACACTCTTCTGGTATTCATTGCCCCAACTTTCAGGAAGTACCACAATTTTGAACGCATGTATCCCCTGACCGGCATGTTGTCCACCCGGTATTTACGTCTCAGTACGGAAGGAATGCCTTCGACGGCGTTACGCAACCGCGTCAGTTTCTTGTACTCGGGTTCACCAAGCTTCTTCATATAGGCTGCACGCCGGATCGTTTTTCCGCTGATGTGAACCAGGCCGGTCTTCTTCTGGAATTTAACGCCGCAGTAATGGCGCAGCGGACAGGTGCTGCAGGTTCCCTTGTTGAAATGAGCGTAATAGCTGTCGGTTTTCACCTTGTACTGGCAGGAAATCGGTGCATGGCCGGCCGGGCAGCTGACAATCGTCTGCGTCTTTTCATCAATCACGAACTCGCTCATGACCGGATCCGGCGTTTTCCCGATCAAGGCTGTGGTTACCAGATTGACATGCTGCTGTTCAGCCATTGCTGCCAGTTCGTCACTGCCATAGGCGCCATCGGCCAGTATCGTGACCGGCTGCTCCGGACTGCTCTCTTCTGCTTCAATGACACTTCTGGAGAAGGCTATGTCGCTGTGTGTGTTCGGCGCATAGTCCATCCCCGTGATGATTGCTCCATTTTCGTCGCAGGTCTACACGAAATTGCTGACACAACCCTTGTGTTTCTTGCCTGCTTTTTCCCGGAAGGTTGCATCCTCGTCCGATGGGTTCTGCAGACTCTGAGGACTGATCTTCTCTCGCAGTTTCCAGCCTTGCTCCGTTGCTTCTGTCTGTTCCTCAACCATGCGCTTGAGCTGCTGGTATTCAGATAGTTCGCCATAGGCGTCTCCTGTCAGAGCCAGCAGCCGCAGAGCATCCGTCAGGGCCGTTTTCAGCTTGCTGCCTGCTTCGCTCGATGGGGTTCGGTACAGTGTGTTGTTTTCATCGTCAGCATCCAGATACTTCTGCAGACGTTTGTCCAGCACTTCTGTCTCACCGGTTGCCTGGACGGCTTTAACCATTCGGCTGACACAACGGTACACCAATTCCAGCCGGCTCATCTTCTTGCAGCTCGACGCCACCATCAGGCTGTCCATGCGCTTGGTCTGACCATTAATCTTCATCATCTGTGCAAAGGCATCTGCCAGCGCTTCCATTTCTTCCTTCATCAGGTCAATGCCGGTTTCCTGTTCGTAGGTATACAATCGCTCGCGAAACCGGCTCAAGGTGCGGTCACTGACAGGCTGCTCGGTAAAACTGGTTGTATGCAGGGCGTTTTGGTAGCGGATATCGAATAGAACCTCTTCCAGCAAATCGTCATCAGTATGATCGTATATTTCTTTTAAGATAAACATGCCAATGATCACATTGACGGGTGTATTGGGACGAGTTGCCGGATTATCGCTGAAGAGAACGGCGAATCGATCCTCATTGATCACAGGAAAGATGTGCTTGGAAAAGGCTTCAGACCAGCCTTTCTTCAGAATTCTTTGCTCTCTTTTTGTCATGTCGAAGGTACTGTCATTGAGGGATATCTGCTGGTTTTTGTTAGCGACAAATGCCATGTTGGTGAACCGCCTTAGTTAAGATAATATAAATATCTTATCATATTTATGCGGTTTTGTACAGGAATAATTCATGCCTTCGTGACTTCACGATGGGTTGCTTTTGACACCCGAACCAATATTTTCATTTACAACAATCCTTTCAAATTTGTGATGGTAATTAGCTCAGAATCGCAAAAATGCTCTCCTCTCCGAAAACATAGTTTTCGGGGACGAGAGCATAGCTTCGTGATACCACCCCAAATTTATCCGCGTCTCACGGCGCGAACCTCATCAGCTGCCGGACAAGGAAAACCTGCCGATAGCTTAGCACTGTAACGGGTGCACACGTCGCAGCCTTAGG
>JAAYLM010000038.1 GCA_012521915.1 Oscillospiraceae bacterium
CTCCGCCAGCGAAGTCATGAACCAGGCTTTGCAGCAGATCTCCTGGTCGATCGATACTATAGGCGAACAACCGCTGGCACGATCCAAAGATGATGACTGGAAACTCTGGGGACTGTCCGTAAAAGGAACCCCTCTGGTTGTATTCAATCCATTGCCTTTCACTGTAACCGTTCCGGTCGAGGCGTGCGGCGACTTGCACGCTGTCAGAAAAGCCCGGGATGCAGAGGCAGGTGATCAGGCTGACCTGATGGCCGTCACCGACGCGGCAGGCCGCAGGCTGCCCATTCAGCGGGTCCGCAGCGCTATAACCAACCATGCCGACGGTAAATGGAACACCCTTTTTCTGGCATCATTGCCGCCACTTGGCTACAGTACCTTCTGGCTGCACAAGCATTCTGAATCCCCTGGACCTGATGTAACGGCACCGGAGCATGGTCCGCACTTCCGGTATGCGCCGGTCCTGCTTGCAGATGATGGATCAGGCATGGAGAACGCCTATGTCAGAATCGTCTTGTCAGCGGCCGACGGCGGACTTGTCTCATTATTTGACAAACAGATCAACCGGGAGCTGCTCAGTGCCCCCGCATCAGTCGGTCTGGTGATTGATGAGACACACAGCGACACCTGGGGTCATGGGCTCAAAGAGTATCGGAAGGTCATTGGAACGTTTAAATACGGAAAACTGACTGTACTGGAAGCAGGTCCGCTCAGAGGTGTGATCCGGCTCACGACCAGCTGGGGGCAATCCAGTTTGGAACAGGATTTTCATGTGTACTGCGATCGTCCTGATATAGAGGTGCAAGCCCGCATTTTCTGGCAGGAAAAGCATCGTATGCTGAAAATCGAATTTCCCCTGTCTATCCGTGAGGCTATGACCACCCATGAGATTCCTTATGGTTTCCTGAAGCGGCCGATGGATGGCGAGGAAAAACCAATCCAGCATTGGGTCGATATCGGCAACGGGGTTTATGGTCTGGCTGTTCTGAACGATTCATCACATGCTGTTGATGTGAAAGACAGCATCGTTCGGCTGACCATCTTGCGCGGGGCGGCCTATGCCGACCATTACGGTGAGCGGGATGACCGCTGCCAGTATATGGATCAGGGAGAAAGCCTGGTCAAATATACGCTGTGCCCCTACTCAGGCGACTGGCGTTCGGCCGCCATCCAGCAGAAAGCCATGATCCTGAACACAACCATACCCAGTGTCTACGAGACCTACCACAAAGGTTCGCTTCCTCTTTGCGGCAGTGGTCTGGCCATCAACGCAGCCAATATCCTGATGACCGTCTTTAAGCTTGCTGAAGACAACGCAGGATACATCCTGCGCTGCTACGAAAGCACCGGACAGGCAACGGTTGCCGAAATAGATCTGCCCTTGCTCGGCCGAAGATGGGAAACAAGTTTCACGCCTTGCCAGATCAAAACGTTTTACCTGCCTTTTGATAGCGTTCTGCCGGTACGGGACGTAAATATCCTGGAACTGGATCTCTAGAAGCAAGCGTCCGGCTTTTACACCCCACAAACAGCTGGCGACAGGAAGCCTGATACAGGGAAGCAGATCGTCCAGGCAGCGCGCCTCATATGGCGCGCTGCTTTACAGACAGGCTACGATCACCTGCTATGCCTGAAATTGTGACGCTGCGAGCCGCTGGAATCGGCTCAGCACATCATCAATGGCAAACTGCGGATGCCCTGTAAGATAAGTCAGAATTTTATTGTTGAAGCGCTGATACCAGTGCCGGGGAATCGCTGACAGACCATAGGCAGCGCCAAAGACGCTGCCGACCGTTGCCGCAGTACAATCATTATCAAAGCCCATAGCCACGGTTTCCCCGATACTGCGGCTGAAATTGTCCCCGCCGATCATCAGCCCAAAAATAGTCAGGCAGGCATTCAGGTTGGTGTGAACACCGCTCATGTCACCGAAGCGTTCAACAACGGCTTGACGGGCTTCACGATAGTCATTGAGCGCCCGGCCTTTCACCAGGGCCCAGCGGATATCTTCTGCCAGAAGGCAATGCCGCGGGATTTCATTCAGGCCATAGGCCAGGGCTTCGCGGGGATCAGAACAAGCGAAAGCAGCCGCTATCACGGCGCTGAAATACATCGCGCCATACAGTCCGTTCCTCCGGTGGCTGACCCACGCATCGTTCCAGGCCATGGCAGCAGCTTTTTGCGGCAAACCGGGAGCCAGATAACCCCAGGGGTCACTGCGGATATCAGCACCGATCCACTGAGCGAACGGGTTGTTGTGATCTGCTGCGGCTTCTGCGGGTATGCCTGCTTTCATATTACGCAGTGCCACATCTTCAGCAGTGCAGGCATAAGGCAGATAGCTCAGCCAGCTGCGGCCGACGTCAGCCGCCGAAAACGCCAGGCCATGCTCCTCCGCGATCAGCAACCCCAGCAAAGTATAGGAGATGTCGTCGTCAACCGGGACACCATCAAGGCCTTTCCTGGTGTAGGCCTGACAGGGGCTGACTGCATATCGCAAGCGATGTGGCTGCGGAACCGCCGACCAATAATCAACCGGAGGAAATGCATCGCCCGTCCAGTCAGCCCAGCTTTTCATCTCCTCTACGCTCCAGAACTCAACCGGTGCGCCCAGGGTACAGCCAGCCAACCGTCCCAGCAGGGCTCCTGCCAGACGGTCAGAATAGCGTGACGCATCAAAGGACTGCCATAGCTCATGTTGCGCGGAAGGGCGCAGGTCCTGGATACGTTCCAGTTCATTGGGTTCCTGCCTGGCAAGCTCATCGCTTTCCGCCAGCTGGCAAATTCTGCTGGTCACATCCTGCAGAGCTTGATCAGCAGACTGGAGAAGCTGCTCAATCGCTACCCGGTCCGCCCCGTATTCATACTTTAATCGGGCATATTCCCTGAGGAAAAGACCGTGTCGTTCCATCTGAGGCCAGCCGGGATAGTCCAGGGGATATTTGATCATACACACGGGCAGGTCTGCCGCCATCGAAGCTGAACCGTCAGGAGCGAGACCCGCCACCTCCTCTCTGTCGTTTCTGCATGGTGTGTACGCACCAGCTAAATCACGAAATAGTTACAGTAGCCAAGCGTTGAAAACCATTCAGAGGTTCTGCCAGCTGGCTCATGTTCCGGCCGCGATCCTGGGCGGTAAACCAGAATAGAACTGGTATACCGGTCATAAAAAAATCAATACAGTCTACATCATTCGTCTGTAGTTGTAATGCTGTATCTAATAAATGTAACAAAGATCATAACACGATACAATGTTTTGGCGTGATAACCATTCTTCTTGAGCGTAACATCGCTTCGCTGCTTTCTGTCGGTTCAAATCTCTTCAATTTTCATGCCATACGCTCAGATACATCATAATTTTAGTTTGCTTGACTCGGTGCTTCCCTTGCTTGCAGGGTTTTTAAAAACGGGTTATAGTGAATAATTATGTGAAGCACGCAACAGCTGCCCTGATCTATGCACAGGGCAGCTAACCTGAGGCTGGCTTATGCCATCTGGAGCATGGCATACATGATGGCAGCCACACTGTACGAGGATGCTTTTTTATGACTGATTTTCTTTCCGCCACATCACCACAAATGATGCGACGTCATATTTTCCGGTTGGGATGGCCAGCGATTCTGCGAATGATGCTGCAAAGTCTTGTGGGTGTTATCGATATTATGATGATCGGCCAGCTGGGCTCAGCGGCTATCGCCTCTGTCGACATCGGCAATCGTCTTGTCTTCGTTCTGATCGGCACCCTGATGGCCATGACAATTGCCACCACATCGTTAGTCGCCCAGTACATCGGCGCCGGCAATCACAAAATGGCCGGCTATATCATGTGGCAATCATTGCTGGGCGGTATCATCGCAGCTGCGTTTCTGGCTCTATTCGGCATGATCTTTGCTGAAAAAATGCTCGACTTGATGATGATCCTTATGGATGAAGCAGATCCTTTTATTCTTCTTGAAGGCAGCGCGTATCTGCGCATTGTGCTGGCATCCATGGGCTTCGCTTTGCCCATGATGGTGATCAACGCGGTTCTTCAAGGACTGGGCGATATGAAGACACCCTTGTACATCATGGTGGTCACCAATATCGTCAACGTTCTTTTTAATTATCTGCTCATTTTTGGCATTGGCTTCTTTCCCGTCCTGGGCGTACGTGGCGCGGCGTACGGGTCCGCACTGGCCAGGATATGCGGGTGCGTGATTGGCCTTATTGTGTTGATTCGTGGCCGTACAAGCATTCGCCTGGAGCGACACCAGGTCGTCTGGAAGCTGGACTGGCCGATATTGCGCAATATCCTGCGCATCGGTATTCCCGCTGCGATCGAACAACTGGTCCGGCAGAGCAGCATGATTGTCTACACATCGCTGGTCGCTGGTCTAGGCACCGCAACACTGGCGGCAAATGCCATCACCATGAACATCAATTCATTGTCTTTTATGCCAGGTTTTGGTTTTGGCACAGCAGCAACAACACTTGTCGGCCAGGCACTGGGAGCCGGCAAAAAGAAATTGGCCTACGCATATGGCAAACAAACCGCATTCATCACAACCATCATTTTGGCTGTGGCATCTGTCTTCATGTATCTTTTTGTCTGGCCGATAGCCGATCTCTACAGCAATGAGCCGGAAGTGATCCGTCTGGCCGCATCATCCTTGCGCATCTTCATTATCTTCCAACCCTTGTTTGGTATTTTCATGGTTCTGGCCGGTTCGCTGCGCGGCGCAGGAGATACCCGGTGGGTGATGTACATCACCGCTATCGGCAACTGGGGTATCCGACTGGCTTTCAGTCTCCTTTTTGCCTTTGTTCTGGATATGGGCCTGAATGGATTCTGGCTGGCTATGGGTGTTGATATCGTCATACGCACCGCATTAATCATCTGGCGCTTCCGATCTGGTCAATGGCAGTTGCTGAACGATATCAGCAAACAACCAAAAACGGCAGTGAAAGCGCCAGATGAGTTAGCCTGAAGACAGGCAGTGTATCTATGGCTGAGCCAGATCAATCAGCAAACAAATCGTCGTGAATCTGGTCCAGTGAATACCGGCAGGTCGGATCCGCCGGCCGGTCGATCCAGCGGCCGTTTGTGAAATCAGGAATGGGCTGCGGTGTGCTGCCCATGGCAACTGACTGCTCTGACAGGCAGGTGATGCTCATCCAGGCAGCAGCGTCATAGGCGTCAATAGGCGTGTCACGCCCATCACGGATGCTTTCAACAAAAGAACGCAGAACCAGGTAGTCCATACCGCCATGACCACCTTTCACCCCGGCTTTCGCGAACCACTGCCAGAGCGGATGGTCGTATTTTTCCAGATAAGGTGCGAATGCTTCCCATTCATCGTATTTGGGACTGATATTTTCCAGATAGATCTGACTGCCGTCTTCCATATAGAGGCCGTGGATCCCCTGCACATAGAGCTGGCGGGAATAAGGCCGCGGCAGACAGGTATCCAGCGTCAGGCTGATGGTTTCTCCGTGGGCGCACTTGATCACGGTGGTCACAACATCGCCGTTTTCCCAGGTCCAGCCGGCTTCCGCTGAGTCTGATCCTTTGTTGACCTGTGCGCGATGGTGCAGGCCGCGCGCCTTGGAAGCGGTCGCTGTCAAGGTTGTCATCCGGTTGCCCCGGTTGATTTTCAGCATGTTGCAAATAGGGCCCAGCGCATGTGTGGGGTAATTATCACCATTGCGATGGTGATAATGATGATGGCGGTAATGGTTATCATCAATGCGGTTGATCAGGCTTTCGCTCAGATTGTGACCGTAGGCGCCGCGCATATGGATCAGTTCACCAAATGCGCCTTGGCGAATCATGTTCAGCAGAGCCAGTTCTGTGCGTCCATAGCAGCAGTTTTCCAGCATCATACAGGGTACGCCTGTATCTTCATGTGTTCGGACCAGACGCCAGCACTCTTCAATCGATGTCGCGCCGCCTACTTCAAAAGCGGCGTATTTGCCGGCTTTCATGGCTTTAATGGCCAACGGTATGTGTGACACCCATGATGTTGCAATGACAACGCCCTGAATATCAGCTACATTCAGCATCTCGTCATAATTTTGAAAAGTCGTGGCGGTTTTTCCGGTTGTCTCCCGGAAAATTTCACTGCCCTGATCAAGCAGATCCTGCCGCAGGTCACAGATGCCCAGAATTTGAACATCCTCCATTTCGCAGATCAGCTTGAGCAAGCCGCGGCCGCGGCCGCCTAATCCAACAAAGCCAAGTTTGATTGTGTCCATGTTTCATCTCCTGATCGATTGATCGATTGTGCGCTGAGACGGCTTGAGCCGTGACGGATGCGCCATTAGGAAGTTCTGAAAAGAAGCACTTGTGTTTCACAATAGAGAAAAACACATCACCTGTCAAGGCTAACGTTGGCCGGGTGTAAAACGTTATTTCATATAATTTGCAGACCTTTGCCAGCCATGCTGACCGGATCATACGACCACCTGCCAAAGGACATTCTGATCAGACATCAATGCCAAAAATCTGTTTGACCAGCAGACCAATCAGGAAAGACAAAGCAGAAACGCCCAGGCTGATGCCGGCCATCTCCAGGAAACGCCGCCGAAACGGCGTATCCTGCACAACCGACATGTAATAATTGAAAAGAAAGATAATCATCACGGCAATCAACAGGCAGACGGCCAGGCTGATAAACGGATTTGTTAAAATCAGATAAGGCAAGACCAGGGCAATGACGGTAAAGACATAGGCGATACCTGTATAGACAGCTGCTTTCAGGGATGGTCCTGTCTTGCCGGTTTCCTGTTTGGTGGAGAGGTATTCACTGGCTGACATGGACAAGGAGGCGCTGATGCCAGTTATCAAAGCGGTGACCGCGATCAGGCGGGCATTTTGGAAAGCGAAGGTGAATCCTGCCAGGGCACCGCTCAGTTCCACCAGGGCATCATTCAAGCCAAGCACAACAGAGCCCATGTAATTCAGCCTTTCTTCATCGATCATTGCGATCAGCTGCGTTTCATGGCTTTGTTCGTCGGCCACCAGTGTCATGAGCTGGGGATACTGTCCGGCCATCTCGCCGTATATAACCACCGCTTTATCTTCATTCCGCTCCAATGTCTTCATGGCGAAAGTCAAGCCAAGCAGACGGCATATCAATTGGAAAAAAAGAACAGTCATACGGCTTGGTTTGACGTCTTCCTGAGTCATCTGCTTCAACACCTGATAATGCCGGTACTCTTCCTGGCTCATTTTTTTTAGAATACTGGTGTTTTTCGTGTCACGAACCATGCCTGCCAGTTTTTTGTAAATTGTATATGCCGTTATTTCATTTTTCTGTTCAGCCAATAATGCCTGTTTCATCGTGATCTCCTTGCAAACTTGTTGTTCTGTTTACACCATCATCAAATCCGCGCAGCCGTTCGACTTTTCCATTATAATCCTAAGCGGGGAAAAATGACGATTCGAGCATCTGTCCCGCAATCGCTGCCTATGCTAGAATAAAAATCAAATATCATTCTGGAGGCAACCTATGAACGTTCAAAAAACGGTCCTTGTCCTGCTGCCCCTGGACGCCGCAGAAAAACAAGAACTGGAAGCCATGGCTCCCCACAACAGTTATCTATATCCGGAAAAGGCTGATTTGACACAGGAGATGATCATGGACAGCCATGTCATCCTAGGCAGTGTGCCGGTAGCCGGCATCGCCGGTTCTGATAAACTGGAATGGCTGCAGCTCAGTTCCGCCGGAGCCAGGGAATATGTCATTTCCGGGCAATTCCCTGAGCAGGCGGTACTCACCAATGCTGCCGGCGCATATGGCCTGGCTATTTCAGAGCATATGCTGGCAATGTTACTGATGATCCAAAAAAAGCTGTATCTGTATCATCGGAACAAGCTAAGCAGCACATGGCAAAGTGAAGGAGGCGTCACTTCTATCGACGGCGCGACGACGGTTGTCGTCGGCCTGGGCGATATCGGTCGTGAATTTGCCCGACGCATGAAATTGTTGGGCAGCCAGACAATCGGCGTGAAAAGGCATCCTGCTGACCGGCCGCCTTATGTCGACGAACTGCATCTGATCGCTGAATTGGATCAGCTTCTGCCCAGAGCAGATGTTGTTGCCCTTTCTTTGCCGGACACCGACGAGACTTACCAGATCATGAACCGGAAACGCCTGGCTGCCATGAAGAAAACAGCTATTCTACTCAATGTCGGCCGGGGCAGGTCGGTTGATACAGAAGCGCTGTGTGACCTGATGGAAGAAGGTCATCTGCTGGGTGCCGGTCTTGATGTCACTGACCCGGAGCCGCTGCCTGCCGACCACCGCCTGTGGAAAATTCCCAACGCCCTCATCACGCCCCATGTCAGCGGTGGTTACAGCCTCATTCAGACCCGTCGACGCATCGCCAGGATTGCCCTGGACAACTATGCCCGCTATCTGCGCGGAGAGACACTGGACAAGAGGGTGGATTTTCGGCTGGGTTATTGATCATGATCATTCGTGCGCCATTCCTTCTATGACGTAATCTCAGGAAAGGGCCGGCACGATACTGGTCTGCAATAAGTTTTGTGATGCGATGGGTGCCTGCCTGTGGATGACCATTTTCAATGATCAGGGTATCGGCCCTCTTCCTCCAATACTTTCATGAGCAGTTCATATCGGGCCAGAGGCATGCCTGTATAGACGCAGTTTGACGTGGAAAAAATATAACCATAGCCTGGCATCCCTTGCTGCAGGCAGTAGCGGGCTGAAGCAATCACCTGCTCATCGGTGCCTGTCTCCAGCAGGCCGCAATTGACATTGCCAATCAGGCAGACACGATCACCATAAAGCCGCTTAACTTCCGCGATGTCCACCCCTGCCTGGGGATCCAGCGAATGCAGGGCATGCGGGTTGGTTTCAATCAGTTGATCCAGGATCGGCATAATATTGCCATCTGTATGTTTGATCGTATAGAAGCCCCGGTCGCGATAGCCTTGGATAAGCCGGGCCAGATAGGGTGTGACAAATTCGGAAAACTGGACAGGGCTGAGAAAAGGGCCGTTGTTAAAGCAATAATCAGAACAAAGGGCAAACCCGTCCAGGAGATCCTCATGCTTCAGCTGGTCTGCCTTGAGCAAGGCCTGCTCAACCATTGCGGCAGCCTCGGCATGCAGTTTTTGGGGTTCTTCGAAAAGCTGATAGGCAAAATCCAGCATATGGCTGCCATCGGGGACGGAAAAAGTCGCATCACCATGCAGCATCAAAAAATAACGGTCCCCACTAATCTCGCGAATTCTATAAAGAAGACGTCGGGTTTCATCAATACCGGCAGGATTTGGATGGACAAAAATCGCATCATGGCCATAGGTTTCAGCAGTTTCAAGAAACAAGCGGGCGATATCATCCCGGTGCTTTTCCTTTTCCTGTTGCGACATCTGGTCCCACTGCGCGTAATGGCGCTGTGAGGGATGAACCCTGCCGAATTTCTCCATGGTCAGGAAAAATACAAGTTCAAACGTTGGCACACGACCCTGGATCGGTTCATGGTTCAAAGCTGCGATGAATCGCTCGCGAGGCTGCATCTGACACATCACCTTCCTGTCTGTGTTATGCCCAAAGTGTACCATGATCCAGCGCCTGAAGCCTTTCCTGATAATCCAGCAGTTTGCGGGCAACACGTCCAAAGACCGTATCGCCCGGATACAAGCCTTCCTGGTCACAAGCGCCCGCCGGCAAACCCGTCAGCATTTCAATTGCTTCTTCGACGCAACGGACCGCGTATACATGAAAGATACCTTGGCGAACCGCCTCGACAACCTCATCTTTAAGCATCAGGTTGTCAACGTTCTGCACCGGCACGATCACACCCTGCTCGCCAGTCAGTCCGGCACTCCGGCAGACATCAAAGAAACCTTCAACTTTTTCCGTCACGCCGCCGATAGGCTGCATACGCCCCAACTGATTGACCGATCCGGTCATCGCCAGGCCTTGCCGGATCGGTAGATCAGCCAGACTGGAGAGGATGGCGCAAAGCTCAGCACAAGATGCGCTGTCGCCATCCACGCCTTCATAATTCTGCTCAAAAGTGATCTGTGCCGTCAGACTAAGCGGAAAACGCTGGGCAAAGCGTGACCCCAGATATCCTGACAGGATCAAGACCCCTTTATCGTGGATCTGGCCACTCATCTTGGTTTCCCGTTCGATATTGATCACGCCGCCTTTTCCAAGATAAGTGACGGCAGTGATCCGGGAAGGCTGCCCGAAAGTATAGCTGCCCAGGGATATGATCGACAAACCATTGATCTGCCCGATCACAGTGCCTTTTACATCAATCAGGATTTTACCCTGGGCGATCATTTCCTGGATTTTTTCTTCGACACGGTTGTTGCGGTACTTGCGCTCCTGAATCGCCCGGCTGACATGAACGGACGCCACAGAGGAGGCGTTCTCCTTACTGGCTAGCGCATGCGCTTCATAGACGAGCTCCCGGACCTCGTTGAAACGGGTGGAGAGCTTGTTCTGACTTCCGGCTAGCCGTGATCCATGGTCGATCATGCGGATCAGGCCGTCCTGGCTAAAGGGCAAAAGATGTTCCCGCTCGCAGATGGAGCGGATAAAAGAAGCGTATTTGCATTGTGTATCGGCATTCCTCACCATCTCCACATCAAACTCAACTTTGACTTTAAACAGTTTCTGAAAATCCTCATCTGTTGACAAGATGTAATACAACAGCGGGCTGCCTATCAGAATGACCTTGACGTTCAGCGGGATGGCTTCCATGCGCATGGTGGCGATGGGCACATAACGATATTGTTCCCCGATGTTTTCAACGGCGATTGAACCGTACTTGAGCACCCTTTTCAAGGTATCCCAGACAAAGGGCTCCAGCAGCACATCTCTGGCCTGCAGCACCAGATACCCGCCATTGGCTTTGTGCAGGGCACCGGATCTGGCCATGGTGAAATTGGTGGTCATCGCCATCAATTGGCTGCGGTACTCGATTTTCCCAAACAGGCTGTAATAATTGGGAAAGGGTTCAATAACCACCGGCACACCTTTAGTTTTCTCATGGTTCACAAACAAGTTGACTTTATAACGCAGAAAGCTGTCTTCTGTATCAGATGCTGGTGCTAAACTGACCACGTTCTGTTCCGCAGGGGTTTCCTCTTGTTTGAATGTGACGTGATTACCCGCCACATCTTCCAGAACAGCCTGCAGATAGCTGACAAGCATGGCGTTATCCTGGTATTGCTCGATTAGTTTTCTAACCAGCGGTTCAGCAGCCAGGCGTGTAATTTTTTTCTCCAGATCAAGAATCCGTGTTTTCGCCTGTTTCTCCAGCATACGGCCGGCGTTCAGTGTTTCCTCCAGTTTCTTTTCCAGACGGCGGCCTCGTTCTTCATATGCGCGCTGTTCTTCTTCCGGCAGTTGTTTGAAGTCCTCACTGGACAGGCTCTTGTTTTCCTTTAATGGGACAAACAAAAATTTCCCCGGAACCTGCTTCAATGAAAAACCGGCTTCGCGCGCTTCTTGTTCTATCTGTTGGAAAGCAGCCTGCATCTGAGCTTGCGCTTCCTGTACAATCTCGTCTTTCTGCAGCTCATAATCGCTGCTTTCAAAAGCTTTGGGAATGGCCAGGCGCAAGTCGCTGACCAGTTCATCCATGTCACGGACAAGCACCCGCCCGCGTCCTGCAGGAAGTGCTATTGCCAGAGGGTTGTCCCGATCCTGAAAGTTGTAGATATAACACCAGTCATCAGGGACATCACCCTTTTCTGCGACATGCTTGACAATGGCATCGACATAAGTGCTTTTTCCGGTACCCGGAGGGCCAACAACAAAAATGTTGTATCCCTGTACAGACATGTCCAGACCAAACTGCATCGATCGGACCGCACGTTCCTGGCCGATCACCCCTTCGAGGGGCGGAATATCCTGCATGGTCCGGCAGAAACCCAGATCGTCCTGGGTGCTGCAGGCACGACTTAACTGATCAGCTGGTATGCGAAAATCATCGAATGCTTCCATCATTTCGCCTCCCTGTATGCTTTTTGCAGGAACAATCTCCTATTGTTTCTGTCTGCCTGAATGGTCACTTCTATTTGTGCGGTATGGCGTCGGGAAAAACCATGGATGGCCGCCGGACGCAATCCAAACGATATCAGCCACTTTTATTTTAGCACAGGAACGGTTACTTTGTGTTTGACAGCGTTCTGGCCAGATCGCTTCAGGTTTGGCCTTTTGTCCTTTAAATTTAATACGATTGCCTTCTGGTGTCGCAGTATAATGTTCTTGACCGTAAAACGATCAACAATCAAGTTAGAGAGGTATACAGCATGATTCTGGAAAAAGGGCAAACCATTCTCTTTCAAGGGGATTCCGTGACAGACTGCGGACGCAGCCGGGAAAATGATCAGGATCTGGGCAGAGGTTACGCGATGATGATCGCCGCCCGCCTGACGGCAGAACGTCCGGATCTTGGCCTGCACTTCATCAACCGCGGCATCAGCGGCAACCGCTCCGGTGACCTGGTTGAACGCTGGCAGGAAGACTGTCTGGACATAAAACCGGACTGGGTTTCCATCATGATCGGTATCAACGACACCTGGCGCCGATATGACCAGAACAACCCAACCAGCACGGAAACCTATGGGGAAAACCTGCAGTGCCTGTTTCAGATGACCAGTGCCGCAGGCATCGGCCTTATCGTCATCGAACCATTCTTCCTGCCATATCCGGAAGACCGGCGAACCTGGCATGTTGACCTGGATCCCAAAGTAGCGGCGCTCAGGGAACTGGCGTACACCTATGCGGCGCGATATATCCCGTTGGGCGGCCTTATGCATGCAGCTTCCCAACTGCTGCCTTATGCTGTCTGGGCCGCAGACGGTGTCCATCCTACACCCGCAGGGCATGCCCTGATTTGCCAGGCCTTCCTCGACGCGGTCAGCCGCTGAGTCTAAGCCAGCTGGATACCAACACCATCGTTTGCCTACCGGGTCTGCTATCTCCGCTTTGCCCAGCCATATCCGGATTCAGGCGATGCGTCTTCCGGCATGCCAGGTAAAATCAGGCCACCGTCGATCTTCACCACCGCGCCGGTGATATAGGTTGCCTGGTCAGATGCCAGATAAACAGCCAGTTGACCCACTTCAGAAGGTGTGCCAAACCGTCCGAGCGGCACTTTCGAGGCCCAGCTGACTGTTGCGGCCGCTTCTTTGGTGACCTCACCGCGGATCATCGTCGCCCCAGGTGCGATCACATTCACACGGATGCCATGTCGGGACAAATCCAGAGCCAAAGATTCACTGGTTCTGATCAGCGCAGCTTTCATGGCGCCATAAAAATGATCATTGGCATAGGCCCGGATACCCCGTGTGGAAGCAATATTAATGATGCTGCCCCGGGTCCCCTGCCGGATCATATGCCCGGCAGCCGCCTGGGCGCTAAGCAGCGGAGCCCGCCAGTTCAACTGATAGATAAAGTCCAGCTGGTCGGCAGTCACATCCTCCAGATAGGCAAAACGGGTCACCCCGGCATTATTGACCAGCAGATCCAATCGACCCAGATCGCGCACGGCCTCATCCACGACCGTCTCCGCCACTTCTTTTTTCTCCAGGCTGGCTTGGTGAACAAAGCAGGCACCGCCAAATGACCTGGCCTGCTCCGCCGTTTCCTCTGCTTCTTCTGCTGCAGTGACATAGGTTAACGCCAGATCATATCCTTCAGCCGCCAGAGCCAGTACGATGCCGCGGCCAATACCACGGCTGCCTCCAGTTACCAGTGCACAGCGCTTTGCCATCTTCCTCGCCTCTTTCTGCGTTTAAACACGCATATTGTGGATAAACCGAAATAGATTGTCCACGGTCAGGGCCAAATCAGAATGGGCCCGAACCTTTGCTTCAGCATAAGGCACAGCAACACGATTGATACTGAAAATGCCTGAGACGCCCTCTGTATAGGCCTGTTCCACCGCGTCTCCGATATCGCCGACGATGGCAATCAGCGGAACATGCAGTTTTTTGGTTCTGCGTGCAACCCCAATAACGACTTTCCCGCGCAAAGACTGCACGTCCAGCTTGCCTTCACCAGTCAGGACAAGGTCAGCGTCCGCTGCCAGCTCGTTAAAGGAAACGGTGTTTAAAACCGTTTCTATGCCCATTTCCAACCGGGCGCCCAGAAAAGCAACCATGCCGCCACCCATACCCCCGGCTGCGCCGGCACCGGGCAGATCCAGAATGCCAATACCCAAGTCTCGCCTGACCAGTTTGGCCAGGTGGCGTAATCCGGCATCCAGACGCTGCACCATAGCTTCATCAGCGCCTTTTTGCGGCCCAAATACGGCTGCTGCCCCTTGTGGTCCGCATAAAGGGTTGTCAATGTCACACATGCTGACACATTCAATCTGCCTAATCTCCGGCAGGAGGCCGGTCATGTCCATGCGCGCAATGTCTTGCAGTGTAGCGCCAACCGGGACAAAGGGATGACCCTCATTATTGTAGAAGCGCACACCAAGTGCTGCTGCCGCACCTGTTCCACCGTCATTGGTGGCACTGCCGCCCAGTCCGATAATCAGCTTCTTTGCGCCGGAACGCACAGCCCGGGCAATCAATTCACCGACTCCGTAAGTCGTTGTCTGATCCGCCTGGCGGTTATCTCCGACCAGGGGAAGGCCTGCGGCGGCCGCCATTTCGACCACGACAGTATCGCCTGGCAGCTTGCCATAAAAGGCCTCGACCGGCTTCCCGTATGGTCCACTGACTACAGTGTCAATCCGCTGGCCGCCCATCGCGCTGATAAAGGCATCCACACTGCCTTCACCACCATCGGCAACCGGTATGCTGATCAGTTCAGCAACCGGTTCATACCGTCGTATTTGCCCGGCCATAATCGCACAAATTTCCGTTGAGCTCATGGTCCCTTTAAAAGAATCAGGAATCAGGACGATTTTTTTCACACATATCCTCCTCGTCAGGGCAGGCGCTCCAGCACCTGGGCCAATGTCGGCATACCATTCTGCGCGCCCAGCTTTTCGGTGCTTATCCCTGCTGCTGTATTGGCAAACAGCAAAGCCTGCATCAGTTGATGGTCTCTGCTAATGGCATAGGCAAACGCAGCATTGAAGGTATCGCCGGCGCCGGTTGTATCCACAACCCTGGTCCGGATAGCGGGAACACGCAGAACCTGACCATCACCTGTCGCCGCGGCTGATCCTTCTTTTCCCAGGGTGACAATCAGTTTACCGGGGTAGCGCCTGAGCAGTATATCCAATGCGTCAGCATGCCCGAAAATCTGACGTGCTTCATGTTCATTGGGTGTGATCCAGGTCACCTGATCAAGCAGCTCTCGGGGAAGAGGCATGGCCGGCGCAGGATTCAAAAGGACTGGAACGCCTGCCTGATGACAAAACGCGCTGATGTAGCAAACAGTGTCCAGTGGGATCTCCAGCTGAAGCATAACCAGATCTGAATGCAGCAGATCAGATTTGACCGTGTCAGCATAAGTCCGGTCCACACGGCTGTTCGCGCCCTGCACAACCACAATGGTATTGTCTGCTTCACCGACAGTGATCAGTGCTACTCCGGTCTGTTCGTCGTCCAGCCTGCGGATGCTGTCCGTACAGACATTGGTGGCAGCAAGGCTATCAATCAGGCGGTGTGCGAAAAGATCGCTGCCGACACAGCCGTACATAGCCGGTCTGTCCCCCAGGCGGCCGAGCGCATAAGCCTGGTTGGCCCCTTTACCTCCAGGAAAATAATCAAGCCGTTTTCCCAGTATGGTTTCGCCCTTGAGCGGGATCCGCGGTGCTGTCACCACCATATCCATGTTTAAGCTACCGACAACCGCTATGCCCATGAGCCTTCACCATCTTCCTGTTTTATGTACCTTCTATTGTATCAGAAACGAGCGTTGCCAGAGATTAACTGAAAGAAGCTGACCGCCTCTTGTGTTGGCAGAACGCTGTGTCCTTGATAAACTAAAGATGTCGCTTTATTGAACACCGCCTGAAACCTGCGGCCCGGCTGCAGCACAGGCATTACAGGAGGAAGTTACGATGAAACGGATTGTTGTTATCGGTGGCAAAGGCCGGATCGGCTCTTATCTGACACCCATGCTCTGCGCAGAAGGCCATGAGGTGGTCGTCATCACCAGAGGCCGTCAGACGCCCCCGCGTTCCCAGCCGGTCTGGCAGGTGGTTGAACAGGTCGTTCTCGACCGGAAACAGGAAGATTTCGCGCAGCAGGTAGTTGCGCTCGCACCAGACGTGGTGTTCGACCTTGTCTGCTACAGTGAAAAAGATATGTTGAACCTGACAAGCGCGCTCAATGACCGCATTTACCATTACATTGCTGTCGGCAGCATCTGGATGCATGGACCGAGCAGTGTGGTGCCTTGTCCGGAACATCTGAACAGGGAATCAGAAGACACCTACGGCCAGGAAAAACGCAAAATGGACGATGCCCTACAACGGCTTTTTGCCCGTAGCGGATTCCCCGGAACCATTGTCCATCCCGGTCATATTGTCTCTGAAGGATTTAAGCCGATTAACCCTCAGGGGAACATCAACCTGGATGTATTCACCCGTTTGTTCCAGGGCAAAACACTGACCCTGCCCAATATGGGTCTGGAAACATTGCATCATGTGCACGCAGCCGATGTGGCCGGTGTGATGATCGCTGCGATGAACAGAGGCAGCATCAGTTTCGGCCAGGGTTTTCACGCCGCATCACCGGCAGCTATTACCTTGGCTGGCTTCGCTCAAGCCGTGGCTGCCTGGGTCGGTCAAGAAGCCAAACTGGCATTCCAGCCATACGAACAATGGGCCAAAACAGTTTCAGCCGAAGACGCAGCTATCACGCTGGAGCATATCTCCCGCTCACCGAACGCGTCCATGGAGAAAGCACGGCAAATGCTTGATTTCACCCCGCGCTTCTCTTCTCTGCAGGCTGTGCGCTCCGCGGTTGACTGGCTGATCGCCAACGGTGATTTGTCGTTCTAGGCCAATTGCCGATCAGCGCAGCCCGAACTGGGTCTCTTTAAGATCGAGGTAATAAAGATAGTCCTGCTCGGCGACATTAGGCGGGCAACGATGGTCGCAGAAAGGAATGTAGCCGCCTCTTTCGACCAGCGGAACCAGTGTGTCCATATAAGCTTTGATGGCTTCCCGTCCGGCACCCAGCTGCATTTTGTCAAAACCACCCATAATGCGCAGGTCTTTGCCATATTCCTGCAGCAGGTCGGCCGGATGGGTGCAGCTGTTCACTTCATACGGAAAAAGGCAGTTGATGCCGCTTTCCAAAAAATAGGGCAGCAAAGGCCTCACGTCGCCATCACAGTCTGTGTACCAGATATCAATGCCATAAGCTTTCAATTTTTTATTGATGCGCTTATAGCGGGGTACGACCACACTCCGGAAAAAATCAAGCGTCACAATGGGGCCTTTGTTAAAGCAGATATCTTCCCAGCCGGCGGCGTAGTCAAACTGGAAATGGGGCAGAAGCTGATCCAGGCTGTGTTCAACCAGCTGGCACGCGGTCTCAACCATATCTTCCACCATGTCCGGATAATCAAAACAAGCATAGGCCAGCCCTTCGAAAGTCAGCATGTCACGAACTTTGCCGATCATCGAGCCGGTACCGACCCCCAGCGGATAAACCCTATCGTCGGGATGTGCCTGTTTTAGTTTCGCGATATCGATTTTCCTGTTTTCATCAATGCGAAACCGCTCCTCTTTGACTTTTTTCCAGTCATCAGGCGTCTCGATAGATGACTTAATGTAATGCGGAATGGTGTCATGGCTGTCCAGCGGCACCTCCGCCATCAGTCCGTCTTCATTGATAATGGTTGCGTGTGCCGCAGTGCGGCTGATTTCCTTTCGTTCGAACGGAGGTGACATCCAGCTCAGGCCGCCAATGGTAACGATGCGGTCAAAATTAAAAAACAAGTCGGCTTCGGCATTGTTGCGGATGCCATGGTCACGAAACATTTTCCATTGCTGGAAGTTCTCGTTCCAGTAGCCAAACTCCATGTTAAAGCAGCGGTCCACAGCCTGATAATGCATCTGACGGTTGAAGCGCTCCCGATCTGTCAGGGTGCCTTTCCATTTGGATCTGATTGGTTGAATGGTCATATCGCCTTACCGATCCTTTCTTTTCTTAGCTGGAAAACCAGCGCGCCTGTATACCAGCGTTCATCAATCTGGACACAATACTAGAGCCAGGGATAATCTGACAGATAGTCTTGCAGCAAACCGCATTCATCCAACAGTTTAAACAAGCTGTAACGGCTTCTGTAATCTTTAGCGGCATGCATGGAGCGATTCAAGAGTCTCGTGTCAATATCCAGATCAGCCGGCTGCAACGGTGCACCCAGTTCCAGAAAAGCCTGCCGGACCTGTTCAAAAGGCGGCATGGCGTCAATCACAGCTTTGAGCTCCAGATGTTTTGCCTGAGCCTGCCCGATTCGTCTGGCTTGTTCTGTCCAGGTCAGGAAATCCTCCGGGTTCTCACGTATGATTTCCCTGGCTGCTTCTTCCTGGTAGGTGTTGAGCAGCCACCATTCCCGCTGTGTCCGTTCCATGCGGCGTGCCCGGATCGCTTCCAGATTGAGCTGTGAAAGATCCTCCCGGGCAAACCGCTGGTAGAGAGGCCAGACCTGCAAAGTCGCAATCCCGACCGCTGTCCCATGTGTGGGCTGTTTCTGGCCTTCCATCAGCTTCATCATATCCCAGTAGTGAACAATATTATGTTCAATTGAGGCCACGGCCCGGGTATGGCCGATAACCATGATCGTGACACCAGCCAGCAACAATGCTTCGATCAGGACGCGGATGCCCTGTTCACTACGCTGTCTGATCGCCGGGATATGTTCCAGAAGCCGGTTGACCGCATCAATGACCATATCGCCGCAAACGGTGCAGTAGCGCTCACCGTTGATGATCTGGCCGATCTGCCAGTCTGTCCTGGCAATGTATTTCCCCAGCACATCCCCTACGCCGGAAACAACCATAGCCATCGGTGCCGTGCGCAAAAGGTCAAGGTCACAGACGATAATTTCCGGGCATACCGCAGCCCGGTGGATCTTGACACCCCGCAGCAGCAGGGGGGCAACCACCGAAGTGTATCCATCCATGGATGGCGCTGTGCCCACACAAACAAAAGGTTTACCGGTGCGCACCGCAACCAGGCGTGTCGTATCGGTGATGGATCCGGAACCGACACTGACCAGAAAATCGGTTTCAGGCTGCAGCGTCAGCAGGACTTCTCCGCATGCACGCTCATCCGGCTCCAGCTCTCCCTGGCGGCGCAGCACACATGTCAGCACCGTGATGCCTGCAGCCTGAAGAATGGCGGTCAGTTGCTGCCCGGCCAGTGGCCATGTATTGTCATCTGCCACCAGCACACAGTTGCTGCCCAGCTGCCTCTTTTGGATATAAGCCGGTAGTCTCGCGAGCAAATCAGTACC